>USJN01000053.1 GCA_900554945.1 uncultured Coriobacteriaceae bacterium
TGAAGGCCGTCATCGACGCCGCGCTGTCCATCGAAGGCCACGTGCGCGGCGAGGGTGTGCACGCGTGCGCCACCATCATCTGCCGCGACCCCATGGCCGATCACGTGCCCATGAAGCGCGACACCAAGGGCGGCGGCATCATCACCCAGTACGACGGCCATTACACGCCCGAGCTGGGTCTGCTGAAAATGGACTTCCTCGGCCTGCGCACGCTCGACGTGCTCACCATCGCGTGCCGCAACATCGAGCAGCGCTTCGGCACGAAGGTGATTCCCGAGGACATCCCCATCGACGACGAGGGCGCCTTCAAGCTCATGCAGTCCGGCAACATGGACGGCCTGTTCCAGGTGGAGGGCGCGCTGTACGTCAGCCTGTTCGCGCGCCTGCCTCCCACGCGCTTCTCCGACATCGTCGCCTCGATCGCGCTCAACCGTCCGGGCCCGCTGGAATCCGGCATGGTCGAGGACTACATCAAGGTGGCCAGCGGCAAGACCTCCATCCACTACTACGACGAGCGCCTCCGCCCCATCCTGGAGGAGACGTACGGCACCATGGTCTACCAAGAGCAGATCATGCAGATATCCATGGCTATGAGCGGCTTCTCGGCGGGCAAGGCCGACAAGCTGCGCAAGGCTATGGGCAAGAAGAAGCTCGACGTCATGCGCGCGTTGCAGGAAGACTGGAACACCGGCGCGGTGGAGAACGGCTATCCGCTGGAAATTGCGAAGCAGATCTGGGAAGACGCGGAGAAATTCGCTAAGTACGCGTTCAACAAATCGCACTCGGCCGCCTACGCCATCCTGGTCATGCGCACGGCGTACCTGAAGGCGCACTACCCGAACGACTTCATGGCGGCCGTGCTGTCGTCCTACATGGGCAACACCGACCGTTTGATCCGCTACATCGCAAGCTGCAACCACTCGGGCATTCCCGTGTTGCCGCCGGACATCAACTCGTCCAACGCCGAGTTCACGCCCACCGACGAGGGCGTGCGCTTCGGCCTGGTGGGCGTGCGCGGCGTGGGCGCGAACGTGGCCGAGGCCATCATCGAGGAGCGCGAGGCGAACGGGCCGTTCACGTCGCTGCACGACTTCGTGAACCGCCTGGACGCGAAATGCTACAACCGCAAGACGCTGGAAGCGCTCATCAAGGGCGGGGCGTTCGACTCGACGGGCTACACGCGCAAGCAGCTCATGTACTTCGTTGACGAGACGCCGCTGCTGGAAAGCGCCTCGAAGCGCCAGAAGGATCGTGAGAGCGGCCAGGTGTCGATGTTCGACCTGTTCGGCGACGATCCCGATTCGGGCTTCGAGGAGGAGGTTCCGGAACCGGACGGCGTGGAGTGGCCGAAGCGCCAGCTGTTGACGTTCGAGAAGGAGATCATGAAGATCTACGTCTCGGACCACCCGCTGCGCCCGTACGAGGGCACCATCGCGCGTATGACCAAGTTCTCGCTGGGAGACCTGGCCGAGCGCACGAAGGAAATCAAGTCCGCGGTGTTCGTGGGCATGATCTCGAACGTGGTGACGAAGCTGACGAAGCGCGGCACGAAGATGGCCACATTCACCTTGGAGGATACGACGGGCCACGTGGAGTGCATCTGCTTCAAGTACGACGACAACGCCGAGGCCATCCAGGAAGACGCCATCGTGAAGGTGAAGGGCAAGTTCGAGGCGAACGACCGCGGCAATCAGATCATGGCGTTCGAGGTGGAGGTCATCGAGCTGAACGAGGCCGATGCGCGTCCGTCGCACCTTGAGCTGAAAGTTGCGTCCTCGGACTTCGACCAGTCGAAGTCGCTGCGGCTCAACCGCATCTTGAAGTCGTATCCGGGTCGCGACGGCGTGGTTCTGCTCGTGCAGCAGAGCGATGGCCGCAAGTTCCGCGCCGAACTGCCCGTGTCGGTGGATTCCCGCAGCCCCGTCATGCGTTCCGAGATCCAGGATCTGTTCGGTTCGCAGGTGTGGAGGGCTTCTTGATGCTCCGTCGTTCTCGAACGACGGAGCTCCTCGACGCTGCGAAGCGCTGGGGCGCCCTATCTCGCGGCGATGCCGATGGCTCGCGTACGTAGCGTCGTATCGCGCATTGCCCAGTCGCTCAAACAGTCCTGCTCGCTCGAAGGCCCCGCTGGGGCCTTCGGCTCGTGCGGAACTCGCTTGGTGGGCAACGCGCGATACGACGTAGCTTCGCGGCGCTTTTAAACAATTTGGCAAGCGGATAGCGCCCCCTCTTCGCAGAGGGGGCGTGTTCGTTTATGATGTCGGCTATGAATACGCAAACCATCACCCCAAACACCGCGCGTAAGCGCGAAGCAGCGGCCGCTGCGGCAGCTGATAAACCCGTGCGCGACCATACTCTGGCGTTGACCTTGTCGTACAACGGCGCGCCGTTCAGCGGCTTCGCTCGTCAGCCGGGTCAGACCACCGTGCAGGGCGACCTCGAGGATGCCCTGCGCATGCTGTTCCGCCGCGACGTGGAAACCACGTGCGCGGGACGGACCGATGCGGGCGTACATGCGCTCGGCCAGGTGGTCAGCTTCGACGTGGACGACCGCGACATCGCAGGACGCTCGCTGCCCAGCTTGCGCCGTTCTCTCAACGCGCTCACGCATGACGCCATCACCGTGCGCGAGGTCGAACCGAAGAAGCTGGGCTTCTCGGCGCGCTTCGACGCGCAGGCGCGCGAGTATCACTACCACCTGTGCGTGGACAGCACGTGCCCCATCTTCATGAAGGACTTCTCGTGGTTCGTCCCCGGCGGCCTCGATATCACGGCCATGGAAGCAGGTGCGCAGTATCTGCTGGGCGAGCACGATTTCAAGAGCTTCTGCATGGCCGCCTCGGCGGAAGGCAAGCCCACGCACCGCAACGTGCGCGAGATTTCCTTCCATCCCGAGACGGTGATGGGCGAGAACCTCATGTCCATCAAGGTGGTGGGCAACGCGTTTCTGCACTCCATGGTGCGCACCATCGTGGGCACGCTGGTGATGGTGGGGAAGGGCCAGCGTGACGCCGATTGGGTGGGCGAGGTGCTGGAGGCGTGCGATCGTCGGGTTGCGGGGGAGAACGCCCCAGCTCAAGGGCTTGTATTCTGGCGAGTCATCTACTGACGTGCTACAATAGGCCTCCGATAAACCGAAGGCGGCGTATCATGTTCAGCACATCAACGGCAAAGCGCGTGGCGCGCGAGGCGGAAAAGATCGTATCGCTCAAAGAGGATATGGACGCCGTCTCGTGGACGCGCGTGCTCGAAATAGGCAATCAGCTCCAAGAGGGCGTCGACGAGGCCGAGCGCGTCTCGCTGGCGCGCGAGCTCGTGTCCATCGCCCAATCCAACCGCTCGCTGTACACGCGCTTGGGCCTCGATCCGGAACCCTCGTCCTCGCGCGTGATGGCGTCGGGTATCGAAGTGATGGAGGGCGGGCTTGCCGAGGCCGCCATCGAAAAGCGGGGAGATCGAGGGGGACGGCGTCCTCCGATCATCGAGGCTCCGTCGATCGAGCCGGAGGTTTTCGTGGAAGAACCCAGCGAAACCGATTTCCAGGCGGCCGGCGTGCAGGCGGAGTGCGATCTCGTGGCGAAGAACGATCCCGACGAAAGCGACTTCATCGAGGCGGCCGAGGCCGTAGTGCGCGTCGATTCGCCGTCCGCTCCTTTGTCCGTCGATCCCGAACCCGTCGATCCTGCGCCCGTTGCCGAGCCTGCCGCGCAGGTTGAGGCGACGAAGCCGGAAGAACCCTCCTCGACGCAGCCGCAGCAGGAGCCGCGACCAGAGCCGGAGCCGAAGCCGGAGTCCGTGGCTGCGCCCAAAGAGAAGCCGCCTCGGCAGCGCCGTTTCGCGCGTTTTCGCAACCTGTACGAAAGTCGCGACGGCGGTCTGTGCGTCTTCGAGGACGAGCACGGCCACCTCGTGGCCGTTGACTCGTCGAAGCTCGCCTAGCGAACGCGAAGGGCCCCGTAGGGCCCTTCGTTCGTTTACGCCGCCGGTTTCTTGGGGACGGTCTTGTCCACGAAGTAGATCTTGTACCACATGAGGAACATGTAGACGATCCAGATCTTGCGGGAGCGGTCGATCTTGTACCTGTGCTCGTCGAGCAGGCGCACCAGCTCGTCGGTGTTGAAGAACTGTTGCGCGATGTCGCCGGTGAACCATTCCTTGACCTGGTTGTAGTAGCGGTCCTGGCGCAGCCAGTCCACCATGGGCACGGGAAAGCCCAGCTTCTCCTTCTGCGCCCAGTCTTTCGGGATGGCGCGCTCGGCCGCCTCGCGCAGGGCGATCTTCGTCTGCTCGCCGTTCGCTTTGAACGGGGTGGGGATGGTGCGCGAGACGTTGAACACCTCCTTGTCGAGGAACGGCACGCGGCTTTCCAGCGAGTGGGCCATCGACATCTTGTCGGTTTTCAGCAGGATGTCGCCCACCAGCCAGAAGAACAGGTCGACGTACTGCATGCGGGTCGTCTCGTCGAGGTCGGACACCTCCGCGTACGCAGGCGCGATCAGCTCTTGCGGCGAGCACGCCTGCACGGGGCGCTTCAGCAGGCGGGCGCGCTCCTCGGGGCTGAACGCCACGCCGTTGGCGTTGGTGTAGTACCAGTCCTCGGGGGTCTCGCTGGCGCGCTCCAGGTAGTTCGCGCCGCGCACGCCCAGCGCGTGAGCCGCCTTCGACGCGCCGCGCAGCAGGCCCTTCGGCACCCAGGACAGCTTCGCGTTGGCGAACGGCGTCTGGTAGATGCGGTAGCCGCCGAAGAACTCGTCGGCGCCCTCGCCGGACAGCACGGCCTTCACCTTCTTCGCGGCCTCCTGGTCGACGAAGTACAGCGCCACGGCGCTCGGGTCGGCGGACGGCTCGTCCATGTGCCACTGCACGCGGGGCAGGCTTTCCCAGTACTCCTCTTCGCCGATGTGCTTGGAGTTGTTCTCGATATGCAGTTCGTCGGCCAGCTCGCGCGCCCAGGAGATCTCGTCGCGCTCGCCCTCGTACTCGGCGAAGCCCACGGTGAACGTCTTGATGTCGGGATTCTCCTTCGCCAGGCATGCGGCCATGTAGCTGGAATCGATGCCGGACGACAAGAACGAGCCCACCTCCACGTCGGCCACGTTGTGGTAGCGCACGCTTTCGCGCATAGCGGCGTCGATGGCCTTCACGGTGTCCTCGCGGCTGCGGTTCTGGTCGAAGTCGTACGTGGGGCGCCAGTAGCGCTCGGTTTCCGTCGTGCCGTCGGCGCGCACGGTCATGCAGTGTGCGGGCTCGAGCTTGTAGATGCCCTTGAAGAACGTCTCGGGCAGCGCCGAGAACTGGAAGCACAGGTACTGCTCCAGCGCCTCCTCGTTGAGCTCGCGCTCGTAGGCGGGGTGCTCCAGGATGCATTTGATCTCGGAGGCGAAGATGAACTGCGAGCCGGCCTCGCCGTTCTGCACGGTGTAGTAAAACGGTTTGATGCCGAAGAAATCGCGCGCGCAGAAAAGCTCGCGTGTCGCGCGGTTCCAGATGGCGAACGCGAACATGCCGCGCACCTTATCCAACAGCAGCTTGCCCCAGGCCAGGTACGACACCAGCAGCGTCTCGGTGTCGGACTCGGTCTTGAACGTCCAGCCGTCCGCGGCCAGCTCGTCGCGCAGGTCGCGGTAGTTGTAGATCTCACCGTTGAACACGATGGCGTAGTCGCCGATGGTGAACGATCCGGGAGCGGAGCCTTCCGTAGCCGGCGACGTCACGATGGAGTCATGCGCGCCCGTGGCGCGCACCATGGGCTGGCTGCCGTTCTCGAGGTCGATGAGCGACAGGCGCCGATGCCCCAGCGCCACGCCGTCGGCAAGGTACTGGCCCTCGCCGTCGGGGCCGCGGTGCGCCATGATGTCGCACATGGCCTTGAGCGCGGGGGCGTCAGCGCTGGTCGCTTGGGTGAATCCGCAGATTCCGCACATGCAAAAGCTCCTTCATATCGATGTCGTGCGCTCGCGCGCAGCGATTCTCGTGTGGGTAGGGTTCCATGATAGCGAAAGTGCATGACGTGCAGCCTTCTTCTGCGAAAACTGCGGAAACGCCGCGCAAATGGGCGCTAGCGGACGGGCGGCTTGGGCGCGGCCGGGAGAGCGGCTTGGGCGCGGGTGTCGGGCGTGGAGGCAATCGTCACGTCTGGGTTCTCGTACACCACACGGGCCTCGGTTTCCGCACGGGCGAAGTCTTCGGCGGTGAGGGCCGACCGGAAGACCACGTCGACCGTGCAGCCGAGGTCCTCGGCGATGAAGCGGCGGAACTGCGCGGCGTCGGCGCGCGAGAAGGTGCACCCGACGTCGAGCAGAAGGCAGGCGTCCCCGCCCGATCGCGCCTGGTCGGGGGCGTAAAGAGAGAACACCGCGGCCTTTGCGATGGCGTAGCGCGGCGCGACGCGGGAAACGGCGTCGCGGATGGATCCGAAATCGTTCATGAGATGACTCCTTTGCAGCCTGGTGGGCTTGATGGTTGCGTAGGGTTCCAGTATATCGCCAATCGCGAAGGCGGGCGCGCCAGCGGGAGAATTGCGCACGAAGGCGTGCGGGCGTTTTCGCGAGACGCCCTCATCAGCACCAGGTGGGTTTAGGCCTTCGATTTCGTGTCGCGGCTAGGATAACGGTGTAGTTCGCGCGATCGCGCGGCTGATGGCCTAAAAGTAACCCATCATGAAAGGTATCCTTCAATCATCAAACGAAGGGAGGAGCTTAGGATGAGCTAGAGCATGCCGGGGCTTCCCAAGAAGATGGTGCCCCTGATGATCCTTGAGATTCTGCGCGAGGAGACGGATGGCGAGCATCACCTGACGCAAAAAGAAATCGGCGAGAAGATGCTCAAGCGCTACGAGCTGTCGGTGGACCGCAAAGCGGTCAAGCGCAACATCGACAACCTCATCGACCTGGGGTTTCCCATCGAGTACTCGAAGTCAACGCGCATGATGCCGAACCAGAATACGGGCAAGCTGGAGGAAAACACAACGACGTCCGATTGCTGGTACGTGCACGATTTCACCGAGTCTGAGCTCAGGCTGCTTATCGACGGTCTTTTGTTCTCGAAGCATCTTCCCTACAACCAGTGCCGGGAGCTCGTTGACAAGCTGGTGGGGCAGTCGAGCCGCTACTTCAAGCCGCATGTCCGCCATGTTTACACGATGCCCGCTACGCTTCCCCAGAACCCCGAGCTGTTCTTGACCATTGAGACGCTTGACGAAGCGATCGATGCCAAGCGCAAGGTTGCATTCCGCTACCTTGAGTACGGGACCGACGGCAAGCAGCGCCCCAAGCGCCGCGAGGATGGAACGGTGCGCGAATATATCACGAGCCCCTACCAGATGGCCGCCAAGGAAGGGAAGTACTACCTTATCTGCAACTACGACAAGTACGATGACGTTTCGAACTACCGCATTGACCGCATGGCGGACGTTCGCGTGCTCGATGATGAGCCGGTAAAGCCGTTCGAATCGCTTGAGGGTGCCGGGAAGGCGGGCCTCGATTTGGCGAAGTACATGGCGGAGCACGTCTATATGTATTCTTCGGCCAACGCGCGCTGCAGGTTTCGCGTTACGCGGGCGATGATAAGCGACGTTATTGATATGTTCGGCTCGAACGTCGTTTTTAGCGACGAGACCGACGAGCACGTTACCGTGAGCGCCCACGTGAACGAGCGCGCCATGTGGCAATTTGCGAAGAATTATGCCCCTGACGTGCTAATATTTGAGCCGAAGCGCCTGGCCGACCAGGTACGCGCCGAAGCCGAGCGCACAATCGAAGCGTATAGGGAATTGGAAGGATAGCGGAGGGATTTTGCAATGAGTGATAAAAACACAATCGACGGCAAGATTTTCGACTTCGCATACGAGCTGGCTATGCGTGATGCAACGATGCGGACGGCATTCACGGGAACAACGATTTATGCTCTGCTGGGCAAGAGGAACCCCGGCACAAAATGTGATGCAACTTCCGAGCAGAAAGAAAACGCCTCGCGCGCTAAGAATGCTGTTTGGCGCTATATCGAGGGAATCCGCACTAATAAGGGGTACAAGGATAAGGATGAGCACGATGCTATCTTCCTTAGAACTGCCAAAAAGGTAATCGATGCGTTCAAAGAGTATAGGGATGGGGGCTCCTCTTTCACCTTTGGTAACGCGCAAAAACTCATCAACATGACCGCGAAATATATCGCCCTAGGTTTTTACATGGATGATTGCAGGGAAAAGTTCCAATATTGTCATTGTCCCATGGACGGCATAATGGTTGAAAAGGTAATCACGTTGCTTGAAGGCCGTGAAGACATACGTGAGACTTTCGGGCTTGAGAAACGCGGTTGGAAAGGCGTGCTTCGAGATACGGCATGGAGCAAGATCGAGAAAGCCGAAGAAGGCTACGACAGATTTCAACTCATCGTGGATTCACTT
>USJN01000054.1 GCA_900554945.1 uncultured Coriobacteriaceae bacterium
TGGCCATCGTCTCGTGCATGGACACGCGCCTCACCGCGCTGCTGCTGGCGGCGCTAGGGCTGAAGAACGGCGACGCGAAGATCATCAAAGTTGCAGGTGCCGAGGTGTCGCACCCCTTCGGCAGCGTCATGAGATCGCTGCTCATCGCCGTGTGCGAGCTTGGCGTCGAGGACATCATGATCGTCGCTCACACGAACTGCGGCGCTCAGCACATGAGCGGCGAGGGCATGGTTTCCGACATGCTGCGCCTTGGCGTGAGCGCCGACCATATCAAGATGGCGCACCATTGCGGTATCGACTTCGACCAGTGGCTCGCGGGTTTCGGCGACACCGAGGAGGCGGTGCGCAAAAGCGTCGACGTGGTACGCAACCACCCGGTCATGCCGCCGCACGTGCGCGTCGCCGGCTTCATCATGGATTCCGAGACCGGCGAGCTCTTACGCGTCGCGGACTAGCATCCACCAAGAGCGCCGGAGCCTCGCAGACAGACGGCGGGCGCGGGCCCGACGAACCTTCCCCCTTCGGTGTTTCGGGCGGGCAAGCCGCTCCCTTCGCCTTATGGGGGAAGAGGCGCCGGGTCCGCGTTCCTATTTCTTCTTGCGCGGGCGCTGGAGTGCTGCCGCCGTCCTCGCCACGAAACCGCGCGGGGCAAGGCGCGTTGCGAACACGATCGTCTTTGCGAGCGCACCGGGAATGCAGAGGGCCTTGTTGCGGCAAAGCGCGTTGAATCCCTCGCTCGCAACGAAGGGGGCATCGAGCGCGATCCGCGAAATCGGGGTGTGAGCCGCATCGGCATTTTCCCAAAACGCCGTGCGCACGGGTCCTGGGCACAGCGTGCTCACATGCACGCCAGCACGGCGCAACTCGACATGGATGGCCTGGGAAAACGACTGAACGAAGGCCTTCGAGGCGTAATAGGTCGCCATGTCGGGGCCGGGCATGAAGCCCGCCACGGACGCAACGTTTAAGATGCCACCGCATTTGCGCTCGGCCATGCCAGGGGCGAACTCGCCCACAAGCTCGACGAGCGCGAGGTCGTTTGTCAGGATAAGCCCTCGCTGGCGGGCCATGTCGCTTTCCACGAAGCGCGCGTCGTAGCCGAAGCCTGCGTTGTTCACGAGCACATCGACGACAAGCCCCATCTCGCGCACGCGGGCGGAAACCTTCGCCGCCGCGCCCACCTTCGCGAGGTCGCACACGATGACGTGGGCCGTTATGTCGTGCTCGAATTCCAACTGCGCCGCTGCCCCGACGAGGCGCTCCTCATTGCGGCCAACGAGTACCACGTCCATCCCGCTCGCCGCGCACTGCCGCGCAAGCTCGAACCCCAAGCCGCCTGCGCCCCCTGTGACGAGCGCCGTTTTCCAATCCTTGGTCCCCATAGCTCACAACCTTTCAGTCCGTCGCGTTTACGGCCGTCGGCAATGTAGCATCATTGTATGACGCGCGAGGCGAATGCGAGAATAGGCTTCACCACATCTGAGGAATAATTCCTCTTGGGCAATATGGCCAGCATCGAGGGAGAGACTGCAAGGAGCTGGCCGAATCGCTGCAGACGCCAAGCGACGCAACTCCTTAAGTTACCTTGGATATCACGTCATCACGGTCGGGCGCCAGAAAGAAGAAGGGCCTCGCCGTCGAACGGCCTCAGAGAGAGGAGGCGATTCGACAAGCGAGGCCCTTCGAGCGCGGCGAACGAAACTGCTAACTTAAGATGAACATGGCCAAAAACGCGATGGCGGCCACCCACATGAGGGGCTTGACCTCGCGCGCCTTGCCGGTAACCAGCATGATCACGCAGTAGGAGATGAAGCCGAAGCCAATGCCGTTGGTGATCGAGTAGGTCATCGGGATGCCCATGATGGTCGCAAACGCGGGGAATGCGAATTCGATGCGCGTCCAGTCGATGTTGATGACGTCGGAGAGCATGAGATAGCCAACGACGACGAGCGCGCCGCAGGTCGCGGAGCTCGACACCATGCCGATGATGGGCGACGCGAACGCGAAGATCACGAACAGGATGCCGACCACCAGGTTCGAGAGGCCCGTGCGCGCACCGGCGGCAGCGCCCGAAGTGGACTCAACGAAGCTCGTGACCGAGCTCGCGCCCACGAAACCGCCGACGGCGGCTGCGGCGGAGTCGACCATGAGAATCGGCTGAATGTCCTTCACATCGCCGTTCTCGTCGACGAAATCAGCCTGTTCGCCAACGGCGACGACCGTGCCCATGGTGTCGAAGAAGTCGCTCATGAGCAGGGAGAACACGAACAGCAGCAGCGCGGGCTGCAGGAAGACCTGCGCGATAGCCATCGTGTCGGTGCCGGGAATCGTCTGAAACGGTGCCGCGAAGGCCGAGAAGTCGAGCCCGAAGCTCCACGACGAGGGAAGCGGGGTGACGCCCAGGGGAATGCCCGCGATGGTGGCAACAATAATGGAGATGAGCAGGCCACCCTTCACATTGAGAACCTGGAGCACCACGGCAACCGCGATCGCGATAAGCGACACGATCGCAACCGGCGCCGACAGGTCGCCAAGCCCCAAGATGGTCGACTCGTTGGCGACGATGATGCCGCCGCCCTTAAGACCGATGAATGCGATGAACAAACCGATGCCAATGCCAATTGCATGGCGCAAGCTCACGGGAATCGCGTCCATGACCGCCTTGCGCAAACCGCAGGCAACCAGGACAAGGATTACGATACCTTCCAGAAAGACGATGGCCATCGCCACGCGCCAGTCGACGGCAGCGCCGCCAAGGCAGAGCGTGTACGCCACGATTGCGTTGATGCCCATGCCAGACGCAAGCGCGATCGGTCGGTTCGCGATAAGACCCATCGCGATGGTCATGATCGCCGCGCCGAAGCACGTCGCCGTGAGCGCCGCATCAAACGGAACACCTGCGACCACCAGCATATTCGGGTTCACTGCGATGATGTACGCCATCGCGAGAAACGTCGTCAAGCCGCCGATGATCTCGTTTCCGATCGTGCTCTTGCGCTCCGAAATCTTAAAAAACGAGTCCACTTTCCTCCCTTTCCCTTGCGCCCGCGCGAAAGCGATCAGGCAAGCCCGCACCTGAAGATTCAGCCGCCGAAGCGAACCCAAACTGGCCCTTTCGCGTGAAAACATTTTCTCAACGGAAGGATTCTAGCATGCTAAGGCGCACACAAGACGCACATAAATGGAAAGCACTTTCAACGGCGACTGCGTCGCACGGTGCGGAAAACGAGGTCACACCAGCGGTCGCCTACCCCTACCTCAGCTTATCAGCTGTGCACATCTCCTGGTACAAGCCCATTCGCAAAATGCCATTTCCGGCCCCTTGGAAGCCCTTTGCAAGCACCCTAATCTTTATCGATGACTGCAACGGTAAACCAGGCGCGCTCGTAGGGACGGTAGCGAGTGCCCGACTCCCGCAGCTCGAACCCGTCGCGCTTCGAAAGGTCCTCAACGTCGCGCGACATGACGCCGTTTTGGGTCTGCCCCAAAACGACAATCGGACCATGATAGCCATCAAGAATCTCTTCCCAGGAGTTTTTGCAGGTGAGAGTCGGAGAATATGCTTCATACGCCAAGTTCCAGTTGCCTTTTTGCCAATCCATGTACGTTTGGGAAATGTCGGGATAGGCAAGCGCGGTCAGGCTGATGTAGCCGATGTCGGACGAGACGACAAGCGGAGCCTTCCCGTCGTTTTCCTGCGTCACGCGATCGACCGTCTGGCGCACTTCGTCGAGCGCCTCCTGGTTGTCGGAGCTGTAGAAGTCGCCAACGAGGAGCGTCATGTTGAGGGCGGAGACGGAAAGGAGGATAGCGCATGCCGCACCGACGAGTACGCGCGAGCGAATGCGGGGAAGAAGCATTACCGCCGCAAAAAGGAGCGGACCGATTGCCACCCCAAGGTAGCGGTAGTACACGATAAGCGAGTCCATCAGAATGGAGGCCGAGAAGGAAATCGCGAAAACGCCCAGATAGATCGCGAGCGCACAGAGCACGGGGGCAACCGAGTCGCGCGAGGCCCAAACGGCAAGGCGCCGAGAAAGCGACGTGCGCTGGGCGCGGGGGCTTTCGGACTCGGAGGTGAAATTCGCAGGAAGCTCACCATCCTCGGCGGGCGCATTCGCGGAACACGAGCTGCCTTCGTCCGCAAAGCCAACGGCAGCCCGCTCCCCGAAGTCCTCGCCTCCCGCAGCCTTCCCTGTCGCAGTGCACGAGCCGCCTTCTGCATGTTCGCCTGCAAGAACATGCGGCTTCACCAGGCGCACGAGAGACCAGACGGCCCACGCGCAAAGCCACACGAGCGTCGCTGCCAGAAGAACCCGCCCCACCACCTGGGGCACGGCGCCGTAGTTCCCCTCCAACGCGAAATGCACGAAGCTCGTCCGTACCGGGTACGTCGCGAACTCGATGTAGGTGACGGGAAACACCATGTTCGCCCAGTACGTGTTCGACACAACGCCCATCTGATGCACGAGCACCATAAGCCACGGCGCATAGAGCGCAACCTGAATGACGGCGCTCGCAACGAGTACTCCCAAAGCCGCCGCGCCACGTCGACGGGCGGCTCGATTGATGCAGAAGATGAGCAGCAGCAGGTTCACCATAAAGGCGGACATGGCGCCAAAGTAGTGAAGGTATGCGCTGAACAGGCTTGACACAGCGAAGACAACCCACCACGAAAGCGGCGCACCCGCAAGAAGTCTCTTCCCCTGCGCGCGTTTCTGGACGCAGGCCACAGAGCCTTCGCACGCCGGCTCGCGCAAAGCGCACGCGATGCGCCACGCGGTGAGCGCGCACAGCATGACGGAAAACGTCGCCCACGAGTACATGCGAATCTCGGTCGACATAATGGCGGTATAGGGAATGAACAGGACGAATGCGGTGAACAGCACGCCGGGCTTCCAGCCGAAATCGCGACGGACATGCGTGTATCCAAGGCTTGCAAGGGCGATCGACCCCAAAACCGTGAACAGGCGATACACAAGAATGTTCTGTCCGAAAACCAGGTTGAGGACATGCAGCCCCCAGTAGAAGAGCACGGGGTGCACATCGCCCGAGCCGATGCGCCAAATCTCGGAGAACGAATGGTTCGCTATGGCAACCGAATAGCTCTCATCGAACCAGATATAGCCATGGAAAGCCCCCACAAGCACAAACGCCGACCCCAAAGCAAGAACGGCAAGATGGAACCAACGAGACGAAAGCACCCCCTGCGCCCCTGCTCCGCTCGCACGCTTCATAAACCCTCCCGAGCAATCGATCCCCAATAACGCACCTGCATGAGAGTACTATTATTTCGTTTGTCTCGCTTGTCTTCAAAAAGATAGCGTTTTGAAGACAAACACCACGCACGAACATGAAAGGGAGGCTTGTGGCGCTCATCATTCACGCAGACGACTTTGGGATTACCGTCGAGCAATCGAAGGCCATCCTCGAGCTTTCGGACGCATGCGGCGGCCATGGAGCCCTGTCGAGCATGAGCATGTTCGCGAACAGCCCGGCGTTTAACGAATGCGCCGAGCTTGTCCGTCCCTTCGTCGACGCGGGAAAGATAAAGCTTGGCCTGCACCTCAATATCGTGGAAGGGCATCCTGTCTCCAACCCCGACGACGTGCCGCTGCTGGTGAACGAGCGCGGAACCTTCTCCCATTCCTTTATGGGATACCTGATGGCATCGACGCTGCGCACCGGCGACCGCGACGGCATTCGCGAGCAGCTTGCCCGCGAATTCAGCGAGCAGATCAAGCGCTATCTCGAGGCCTTCCCCGACCAGCGTCGCAATCTCCGTGTCGACACGCATCAGCACACGCATATGGTGCCCCTCGTGCACGATGCGCTCCTGGCAGCTTGCCGGCGCACCGATTGCTTGGTCACGACCGCGCGCCTTCCCGTGGAGCCGATCGGCCCGCACCTTAAGAGCCCGCGACGCATCGCGGTGATTTCGCCTGTCAACCTCGTGAAAGACGCGCTGCTCGCCCTTCTCGCCCCGCACTGCCGCAAGGATTTGGAAGGGGGAAGCCACGTCGCCGACTTTTCCGGCATCGTGCTCTCAGGATGCATGCAGAAAACCACGCCCGGCCTGATTGCCGACATGGAGGCGCGCGCCGCCGAGCGTGGACGCGATCTCGAAGTGCTTTTCCACCCGATCAGCGTCCCCGTCGAGCAGTGCCTCGATCCCGAGAACCTGCCGTTCGCGCAAGCGTGCGCCTCCCCTAACCGCGACGCTGAGGCGAAGCTGATCGCAAGCCTATCGGCGGGCGCATAGGTCAACCACCTGGCGGAACGCCAAACCGCGGCGCTTAAGTGGCGCGGCCCGTGTGAGTAGTCAGGGACCGAAGGGGTGTTCTCGACGTGCGATTTCCCCTCGCAAGGGGGCTACCGCCGCGAGCGCGCGAGGGCCTACACGCCGAAAGACGCAAGGCACGTGCGGGCCGCAAATAGTACGCAGGCTGCACGCCGAAAGCGCCTACTCGCCGAGCGCCTCCGCGGCTTCCATCCACTCTTCCTCGAGCGCCTCGATCTGCGCCTCGATTTCCTTGATTTCCTTCTGCATATCGCCGAGCTTCACGTAATCGGAGGGATCGACCTCGGTCATGGCCTGGTGAATGCCCTCAATCTTGCCGCGTAGCGTGTCCATCTTGCGCTCGGCAGACGCCATCGACTTCCGAAGCGCGCGAATCTCGCCGCCCGAGAGCTTCGACGCCGTGCCCGTCGCCTGCTCGCCCGTCGACGCTGAAGGCTGTTTGGAGGCAGAGACCTTCCCACTTGAAGAGGCAACCACACCGCCGCGCTCGTCGGTGGTGCGCCCCACAAGTTCCAGATACTCGTCGACGCCGCGCGGCAGATGGCGAATCTTGCCGTTGATCAGCGCATACTGGTTGTCAGTCACGCGCTCCATGAGATAGCGGTCGTGCGTGACCAAAAGCAGCGTGCCGGGCCATCCGTCGAGCAGGTCTTCCACCTGCGCGAGCATGTCGGTGTCCAGATCGTTGCCCGGCTCGTCCAAGATGAGCACGTTCGGCTCGTCAAGCAGGATGAGCATCAGCGCAAGACGACGCTTCTGCCCGCCCGATAGGTCACACACCGGCTCGTTCAGGTCATCGCGGGTGAAGCCGAGGCGCTCGAGCAGCTGCGCGGGCGTGGCCTCCTTGCCGTCGAGCATCACGCGGCGCGAATAGCGGCCGATGACCTCGCGCACGCGGTCGCTTCCCAGTTTCACCAGGTTATCGAGGTGCTGCGACAACACGGCGAACTTCACGGTCTTGCCGATTTTCACACGTCCCGCGCTCGGGGCAAGCGCACCCTCGATCACCCGCAGAAGCGTGGTCTTGCCCGCACCGTTCTCGCCAACGATGCCGAAGCGATCGCCAGGGCCGATGATCCACGACACGTCATCGAGCACGGTCTTTCCGCCGAGACGCACAGTCACATCGGTCAAGTCGACCACCTGCTTGCCCAAGCGCGCGACGGCCATCCGCTTGAGCTCGAGCGTGTTACGCAACGGAGGCACATCGGCGATCAGCTCGCGGGCAGCGTCGATGCGGAACTTCGGCTTGGTCGAGCGCGCTTGCGCCCCGCGGGCAAGCCAGGCGAGCTCGCGGCGCAGCTGGTTTTGGCGACGCTGCTCGGCCACCTGCGCCTGACGATCGCGCTCGACGCGCTGTTGGATATAGGCGGAGAAGCCGCCCTCGAACGGGTCGATCGTGCGGTCGTGCACTTCCCACATCGAAAGGCACACCTCGTCGAGGAACCAGCGGTCGTGCGTGACCACCAAAAGCGCGCCCGTCCCATGTTTCCAGCGTGCCTTCAGATGATGCGCAAGCCAAGTGATGGCGCGCATGTCGAGATGGTTGGTGGGCTCGTCGAGCATGAGCACGTCCCAATCGCCAATGAGCAAACGCGCCAGGTCAACGCGGCGGCGCTGTCCGCCCGACAGGTCGCCCACACGCCCCTGCCAGGGGATATCCGCTGCAAGCCCAGAGATGATGTCGCGGACGCGGGCATCTCCCGCCCATTCGTATTCGGGGGTATCGCCCACCACGGCATGTTCCACCGTATCGTCGTCGGAGAGCGCGTCCGCCTGCCCGAGCACGCCCACGCGAACGCCGCGTGTGCGAATTACGCGGCCCTCATCAGGCTCGATAATGCCTGCAAGTAAAGAGAGCAGCGTGGATTTCCCGTCGCCGTTCTTGCCGACGACGCCGATGCGGTCGCCCTCCTCAAGCCCGAGGGAGACATCCTCGAACACCGTTTTCGTGGGGAACTCGACCCGCGCCTTCTCACAACCAAGCAGAAACGCCATACCATTCGTCCTTCGTTCGCGGGACACCATACCGGGCATCCCGCCGCATTCAACCTGCACGCGGCTTCATCCGCCATGCG
>USJN01000055.1 GCA_900554945.1 uncultured Coriobacteriaceae bacterium
GACGTCGCAGGCACGCTCGTCGCCGCAGGTGCCGTGACCGTCTTCCTCATGCCGTTTTTGGCATCGCTCACCTACCGCGTGATCGACGCCAAGCCGATTGTCGCGGTGCAGGAAATCGCCGCGCACCCGAGCGACATCCGCACGATTCTGCACGAGCACTTGGATATGGAGCGCATGATGGTGCGCCAGGAAGCTGCCGCACGCCTCGCCGTGCACGCAAGCGAATCGAAGGACGAGGATATCCCCTGGCAGGAAGCCGCTTTCGCCCTACAGCGCAAGACCGAACGCAAGCGCGCGCTCGACGCGCTGCTCGATTCTGCAGCCCAGGACATCGCTGCGCACAAAGACGAAATCGAGCAGTACATCGAGGAAGGACCGCGCGGCGACATCGTCGAGAAAGCGGCGCAACAGCGCGAAGAACGCCGCAAGAGGCTCGCTCAGGCGGCAGTTCGAGAGCATCGGCGCCGACAAAGCGAAATCGGCCGCATGATGAACCGCGAAAAGAAGGAACGCTGACGAAGCTCGCGGCAAGCTGGCACAAGAAGCCACAACGCAAGAAGCCGGGTCGCACTCACGCGGCCCGGCTTCTTTATGCAACAGTTAGTTTCCTTCGCGATTCCCTATTCGGGGAAGAATACCTCGCACATGCGCTTTTCCTCCGCCGCATCCCGTCGCCCGAAGAGGCTTCCCACTACCATGAGCACGCCCGCGACCGTGATGCCGATCACGATTTGGTGCAGGCCCATCCCCTTGAATCCAAGCGCCATGCACAGGCAGTACGACGCAGTGCCGCCAATCATCGACAGCAGCGCGCCCCATTTCCCCGCCCGCTTCCAGAACAGACCGCACACGAGCACCCAGAAAAACGCCGTCTCAAGGCCGCCGAAGGCGAACATGTTGATCTTCCAGATGACGTCGGGCGGAACGATGGCCAGCACGAACACGATCGCACCCACGCAGAGCGTGACGGCTTGGCTTGACCGCGCGATGGTGCGCTCGGTGGGCTTTTTGCCGGTCGATTCGCAGTGATGCAGATAGACGTCCTTGATAATGGCCGAAGACGAAGCGATGAGCAGGGACGACACCGTGGAAATCGACGCCGCAATCGGGCCTATGATGGCCACGCCGGCAAGCCAGGGCGGAAGCGTCTGCGCGATGGCCTGCGGGATGATGTTGTCGACGCTGCCGCCATAGCTGGCGAGATCGCCCGTGAGCACGCCCGCGGACAGCACGCCGAGGGAGGTCACGCCGATCATCATAAGGCCGATGATGACCGTGCCCATGATCATCGCGCCGTGGAGCGCTTTGGTGTTCTTGAAGCCCATGCAGCGCACCGCCGATTGGGGCAGGACGAACGTGAAGATGCCCACAAGCAGCCACTGCGTGAAGTAGAGCGACGCGGGCATGGAGCCGCCGCCGAAGGGCTCGAGCATCTCGGGGCGGTTTGCACGGATGGTGTCCATGATGTTCTCGTAGCCGCCGCCGGCGGTGAGGATGCCCGCTGCGAGCACGAAAATGCCGATGAGCATGGCGACGCCGCATATCGCATCGGTAACCGCAACCCCGCGGAAGCCGCCGATGGTGGTGAACAACACAACCGCCACGCCGAAGAGCACAAGCCCCACCAGATACGAGTACCCGGTGACGGCCTCGAAGAGCTTCGCGCCGCCGACGAACTGCGCGACCATCGTCGCCGCGAAGAAGAGAACGACCACGACCGCGCTCACGTTGGCGAGCGCATTGGAGGAATAGCGCGCGCGGATGACGTCGATCACAGTGACGGCGTCGAGCTTGCGCGAGACGAGCGCCATCTTCTTCCCCAGGATGCCGTAGAGTAAAACGAGGGCTGTGACCTGCACGACCGCCATGTAAACCCAGCCCCAGCCAACGAGCCACGCCTGCCCGGGGCCGCCCACGAACGAGCTCACCGAGCCGTAGGTGGCGATCGTCGTCATGGCGAGCACGAACCCGCCAAGGGCGCGATTGCCGATGAAGTACTCCTTCACGAAACCGCCGCCGGCCGCATGCGTGCGCCGGCGCACAACAAGGCTCACCGCAAGAGCAAGGATAAGGAATAAGACAAGGGGCACGAGTGCAACGAGGTTACTCATGGCGCGCACCCTCCTCGCATGCCGCATCGGTGGCGGAGGCATCGGCCGAATCGTCGTCCAAGTCGAAATCGACGAAGACGCGACGGCTCAGCACGACCGCGGCGACGATCGCGGCGATCCATGGCGCCACACACCCGCCGATGATCCAAAGCGGCGTGTGGAACACCTCGATATCCGTTCCGGCAAGCCCGAAGCCGCCGACAAGCCACACGATGATAATGCAGGCCAGCGCGATAACCGTCGCCCGCGCCTCCTTGTTCGCCTGCCGCATTTTGTCGCAATAGCCCCGCATTGATGGACTGCTCACGAAACGCCCCTTCCCAACCGGTGTCGTTTCCCCATGCTATCATCTGCCGCGCACGGGCGGGACGGGCAATTCTACCAACTTGGTTAAACGATGGGCGGGCGCCAATCGGGCAGGACGCCAACTCCTAAACGACGGGCGGGCGCCAGTCGGGCAGCCCCTTCTTGCGACGGTTCGCGTTGTAGCCGACGATGTTGTCGATCGAGCCCTGCATGCCGAAGGGGATGTAGTCGAGGTTCTCCAAATCCTCGGGAAGGTAGCTCACAAGCGAGAGCGGCGCGGTTTGCTCCACATGCTCGGGGGCAGGCCCCGGCACCGCGCAAAAGCCCACGACCGGCGCGCCTTTCGCCACGAGCTTGCGCTCGTAGCCGCTCCACGGCTCATCAGGAAACATCCCACGCACATCGTCGGTTTCCCACTCGATCTTGTAGCCTGCCAGCTCAAGCTGCGTCAAGGAGAAATCGCGAAACGGGGTGGAGTCGGTGCGCATGCGCACGGTGCCGCCCTCTTCAAGCACGCGGCGGTACTTCATCAGGCGATCGAGGTAGGTCAGGCGGCGGGGCGCGCGCTTCTTCTTGGGAAACGGCGTCGGGAAGTTGATGAGGATGCTTGCAAGCTCCCCTTCGCCGAACAGCTCGAGAACGTCAGGGTCCTCATCGTGTAAGAAGACGACGTTTCCCGCGCCCGCCTCGCATGCCGCCTCGGCCGAGCGCATCACGCAGATGGGGTCGACGTCGATGCCCACGAAAAGCGTCTCGGGATCGGCCTCGGCACGCGCCACCGTGTACTCGCCCTTGCCGCACCCCAGATCGAGCACGACGCGGGAAAACGCCTCGTCATCGGGGCGCACTCCCCCTTCGGGCGCCCAGCGGCGCCACGCCCCCCGGCGAGCGGACGGCTCGAACTCGAGCGCCGCCTTCGCGCCTTCCATCCGCTTCTCGAGCGAAAACCCCTTGTGCAAGCGACATGCCGCCGTGCGCATCTTCCAAGCCTCCAACCGAAATCAATAAAAACGGCGGGCGCCCATCGCAGGACAGCCCGCCGCAACAGCCAATCACAAGGTTATACCAGGTCACACGAGATTACGCTCGCGTGCGAATCTCCTCGCATACCTTCGCGCAGAAATCCTCGATTGTGGAAGGATGCGTCTCGTTCGTGCGGTCGCGTACGGAGATGGTGCCCTCCTCGGCCTCCTTCTCGCCCACGATCACCATATAGGGCACGCGGTCGATCGAGCGCGCCTCGCGGATCTTGTAGCCGATCTTCTCGTCGCGGTTGTCCACCACGACGCGGATGCCGGCTGCCTCGATCGCGTCGGCGACCTTGTGCGCGTAATCGCGGCTCTTCTCGGAAACGGGAAGCACCTTCACCTGCATCGGCGCGAGCCATACGGGGAACTTGCCCGCATAATGCTCGATAAGGATGCCGATGAAGCGCTCGACCGAGCCGTAGCACACGCGATGGAGCATGACCGGGCGCTTCTTCGAGCCGTCCGCGTCGGTGTATTCCAGATCGAAGTTCTGCGGCATCTGGAAATCGAGCTGCACGGTGCCGCACTGCCAGGTGCGTCCGAGCGAGTCGGTCAGATGGAAGTCGATCTTGGGGCCGTAGAAGGCGCCGTCGCCCTCGTTGACCTCGTATTCCATGCCGAGCTCTTCAAGCGCGGTCTTAAGGCCGGCCTCGGCTGCGGCCCAATCCTCGTCCGAGCCCATCGAATCCTCGGGGCGCGTGGAAAGCTCGACGTGGTAGGTGAACCCGAACTGCTGGTACACCGAGTCGATGAGCTTGACGACGCCCACGATTTCCTCGGTCAGCTGGTCGGGGCGCACGAAAAGGTGCGCATCGTCCTGGTTGAAGCAGCGCACGCGGAACAGGCCATGCAGCGCGCCCTTCATCTCGTGGCGGTGCACCAGGCCGATCTCGCCCGCACGAATGGGCAGGTCGCGATAGCTATGCGGCTTGGACGCGTACACGAGCACGCCGCCCGGGCAGTTCATCGGCTTCACGCAGTACTCTTCTTCGTCGATGACCGTCGAGTACATGTTGTCCTTGTAGTGATTCCAATGGCCCGACGTCTGCCACAGCTGCTTGTCCATGATCATCGGCGTGGAAATTTCCACGTAGCCGGCCAATTTGTGGATCTCGCGCCAGTAGTCGAGCAGCGTGTTCTTCAAGATCATGCCGTTGGGCAGGAAGAACGGGAAGCCCGGCGCCTCGTCGCGCATCATGAAGATGTCCATCTCGCGGCCGATGCGGCGATGGTCGCGCTTCTCGGCCTCTTCGAGGTTGTGCAGGTACTCCTCGAGCTCCGACTTCTTGAAGAAGGCCGTGCCGTAGAGGCGCTGCAGCTGCTCGCGCGTCGCGTCGCCGCGCCAATAGGCACCGGCGAGCTTCATCATCTTGAAGGCGCCGATTTTGCCGGCGGAGGGGACGTGCGGGCCGGCGCACAGATCGACGAAGGACCCGTGGCGGTAGATCGAGATTTCCTGGTCGGTCAAGTCGTCGATGTGCTCCAACTTGAAGCGCTGGTCAGCGAAGATCTTCTTCGCCTCGTCGATGCTCACGACCTCGCGCACGAAAGGCTCGTCAGCCTTGACGATTTCGGCCATCTTCTTCTCGATGGCGCCGAAGTCGTCGGAGGAGATGTTGTTAGGAAGCTCGAAATCGTAGAAGTAGCCATCGTCGGTCGCAGGGCCGAAGGCGATCTGCGTGCCGGGATAGAGCTCCTGCACGGCTTCCGCCATGATGTGAGCGCAGGAGTGGCGCATGATGTGGAGCGCCTCGGGGCTTTTCGCGGTGATGATCTCAACGGTTGCCCCGTCTGTCACGGTTGCTGTGAGGTCGACCAGTGTGCCATCGACCTTGCCAGCCAGCGCAGCCTTCGCAAGGCCCGCGCCGATGGAAGCCGCAACGTCGGCGACGGTCGCGCCGGCAGCGAGCTCTTTTACCGAGCCATCGGGTAGTGCAATATTCATGAGAGTCCTTCCCCATGTCAGGCGGCCAGCCCGCCTGAACCGTTGATTTCCTCGCTTGCGCAATTCGATGCACAAGCCAAACAAACATGATAAGCGATGAAAACGCTTGCGCAACCGCAAGCACGAAACTTGCGTTAAGATAGTGCGGTTTCGGAAGGCGAAACGAAAACGAACCGTACAACGAAGGAGCATCCGTCCATGAGCGTTGAGTCTCAGGCAACCGTATGGATCACCGGCGCCGCCGGGCGCATGGGCCGCACAATCAGCGCGCGACTCGACCACAACCGATATCGCGTCGTGACGACCGACAGGGAACTCGATATCGTCGATTTGCAACGAAGCCTCGCCTTCGCCGAGTCGGAGAGACCTTCTTTCGTGATCAACTGCGCCGCGCTCGCAAGCCGCACCGAGGCCGAGGCCAACCCGGACCGCGCCTACCAGGTGAACGCGCTCGGCGCGCGTAACCTCGCCATAGCGAGCGCCTCCGTGGGGGCAACGCTTGTGCATCTTTCGACCGACGACCTGTTCCCCGCCGCGTCCGAGCACCCCTTCAACGAGTTCGATCCGACCGACCCGCCGCATGTTTACGGCAAGTCGAAGCTTGCTGGCGAACGGTTCGTGTGCGAGCTCAACCGCCGCCACATCATCGTGCGCTCGTCGTGGGTATACACCGCCGAGCCCGACGACATCCTCCCTCGAGCTTTGAAGGCAAGCCGCGAGGGTCGCACCGTGTACGTGCCCGCGAACCAGTTCGCATGCCCCACCTCTGCCGACACGTTCGCGAAGGCCGTCGTGGCAGTTATGGAGTCCAACGAGTTCGGTACCTTCCATGCCGCCTGCACGGGCGTGACGAGCCGCTTCGAGTTCTTCGAACGCGCCTTCGAGCTTGTGGGAGAGCCGATCGGCAACCTGCGCGGAGCGAGCAAGCCCGAGCACGGCTACCGCATCGAACTCGACAACATGATGGCGCGCCTGACGGGCGTGTTCGAGATGCCCACCTGGGAAGACGACCTGGCCGCCTTCGTCGCGCGCCACGATTTGACGGCAGCAAGCGGCGAGGAATAGGTAGTTCGCCCGGCCCCGCGCCGTAAATCTTTGACGTCGGGGGCTCCGCTACTCCTTCGCGACCCAGTTCTCACGGCCTTGCTTGTACACGCGCACGCCCTCGACGTCGGCGAGGTAACCTGCAAGATGCGGATACCCGAGTTCGCGGACTTTGAAGGACTTGAAGCGCGTGCGCACGCGCTTTGCGAGCTCGGCGACGGCGATGCCGCTCTTGCCCGACGCCGCCACTTCCGCGCGGATGAAGTCATCAGGGGCCGTAGGGGCCGCAGGAGCCTTACGCGAACGGCTGCGGCGGCGTCTCGCGGGCGCCTGGGACTTGCTGTCTTCGCTGGAATCGCTTGCCGCCTGCCCCTGGGCCTTGCCGGCACGGTTCGCCTCGTCGGCTGCCGCAACTTGAGCCTCGGCCTCTTCGGCCTGCGAGGCGCCAGTCTCATCGGAAGCAGCCTCTTGCTCCCCTGCGGGCGAATCGCTGGACTTACCCTGCTGATCGGTCGACACCGCCTGCGAATCGATGGGCTCAGGGGTTTCCTCCCGTTGTCCATCGATTGCCTCATCAGTCTTCGTGTCGGCAGATTCACCCTGGTCAGCGCCAGAAACCTTGAATGATTTGCGACGGCGGCTGCGGCGACGGCGCGACTTCGAGCCGTGCGAGGATGTATCCTCGCCGCCCTCGCTCTCCGAATCCTCGGAAACGTTCGCGGCTTCAGTTTGCTCGCCCGCTTGCTCGCCAGCGCCCTCGGAATCAGCGGGCTTCTCAGCCGCCGCACGCTCGTGCTCGACGCCTTCCGCAAGCTCGACCCGCACGTTCGAGCCGTCCTTGCGAATGGTGACGCTCTTGAACTCGCCGAGGAGCTTCGAGAGCAGGTTCGTGCCGAACGAGCGCACGTCGAAGTCGGGGTAGCGCTTGAGCAGACGGCTTCCCACCTCGCCTAAGCCCGTCGACTTCCCGTTGTTCTGGTTGTCGGTGATGATGTCGACGACCGCGCGCTCGACTTCCTCGATGGTCAGGCTCGACGAGGAGCCGTTGGCCTTGTCGCGACGCGCCTCGCCGATGAGCAGCTCAAGCGTGGTGAAGATGTCGCACGCCTTGCGAAACGGCGTGGGCGTCTTCTTCTCGCCCATCCCGATCACCGTAAGGCCGCTCTCGCGGATACGGCTCGCCAGGCGCGTGAAATCGCTGTCGCTCGACACGAGGCAGAAGCCCTCGACCGAGTTCGTGTAAAGGATGTCCATCGCGTCGATGATCATGGCCGAGTCGGTGGCATTCTTGCCGACGGTGTAGCTGAACTGCTGAATCGGCGTGATGGAATTGTCGAGCAGCGCGTCTTTCCACTTGGCGTGCAGGGTGCTCGTCCAGTCGCCGTAAATGCGCTTGTAGGTGATGGTGCCGTATTTCGAAAGCTCGTCGAGAATGGGCTTGATGTACTTCGATGACACGTTGTCCGCGTCGATAAGCAGCGCAAAGCGCTTGTCGAATGATGGTTTTTGTTCCACAGGTTCTCCTTTTGCGGCGCCCGCGAACGGACGCTCATTGTTCGCCCCATGATACAACAGCACTCCCATCACCGCATTATCCTCACAAAGCGCACGGGCAGGACACGACGGGCGAAAGCGGACGGGCGCCTTCCGCAATGCGGCGGGCGGCGGTGTAAGCATCAGGTGCGCGGTTGCTAAGCGAGCGCGCCTTCCGCAACGCAGCGGGGCGGTCCTTCCACGACGCGGCAGGCGCTAGGCGTAGTCATAATGCTTGCGCAGACCGACGAGAAAGCCGCCGGTAAGAAACATCGACGCGATCTCGGCGACCACGATGGAAAGCCAGATGCCGTCGACGCCGATGATCGCCGGCAAAAACATCACCGCCGCGCACTCGAACACGAGCGTACGCAAAAACGAAATGAGCGCCGAAACGAGGCCGTTGTTGA
>USJN01000056.1 GCA_900554945.1 uncultured Coriobacteriaceae bacterium
GGCGGGTTCGGACTCATCTTTGGCTCAGCAATCCGATTCTCAGGCCGGACATTCTGCTGCGTCACAGGCCGCAGGCTCGGCTTCCAATTCCAATTCCGACGAGGGGGTTTCCCATGAACGCTGAAGTTCTGCTGTGCATTGACGAGGAGTGCGCGCAACATCCCGAGCTGATCGGCCTTCGAGGCGAAAATCTTCTCAGTCAGCCATGGCTTACGGTGTGTACCACGGCGCAGGAGACGCGGACCCTTGCGGCGAGAAGTACTGCGATCGGCGAGGTGTGGGTTGCCTCCTGCCCCGACATTGAGCCGGTAAATCTGGCGGCGGCAGTAAAGCATGACAACCCAAGGCGTCGGGTCGCGCTTCTCTGCTCACAGCCATCGGGGTCTCTTCACAGCCGAACGAAGGCGGCGGGAATCGACGAGACGATGACGCATCAGGCGCTTGCTGAGCGCTATGCTCTTCGAAAACGGCGGGTTCGAACGTCCGGTCAGGCGGTTTGCGCTTCCTCGATTGAAGGGGAGCGTGGTGCGAGCCCGAAGGCGGGAGCTGCTTCGTCTCGGGCTGTCGTCTCGACGGCCGAGAAGCGGGCATCCCTGATCACCGTCGTCAGCGGAAGCGGAGGGGCGGGCAAAAGCGCGGTCTCCGCGGTCGCGGCGGCGACTCTGGCGGCGATGGGGAAAAAGACACTGCTCCTCGACTGCGATTTCCAATTTGGCGATATGCGCGAACTGCTCGGGGCCAAGCGTGCTTATGGGGTTGACGAGGTGCTTTCCGGTGCTGTTCCCCTGTCCGATTTGCCGCGCGACGAGCAAGGGCTCTGCCTTATCGCTGCACCGAGAAGACTCGAGCAATCCGAAACGATAGTGCACGAATTGCCTGCGCTGCTCGATTCGGCAATGGCTCACTTCGACGCGATCGTTGCAAACACGGGCGCAAACTGGGGAGAGCAGCATGCGGTGCTTCTCGAGCGATCTTCTCGGGCGCTGTTCCTCGTCGATCAGAGGGCATCGTCTCTTCGGGCATGCAAGCATGCGGTCGAGCTGTGCGCTCGTTGCGGGATTGCGGCAAGCCCCTTCCTGTTCGTCGCAAATCGCTGCTCGAAGCGTTCGCTGTTCTCATCAATCGACGTGTCATGCGCGATGCAGGGTGCGCACGCTGCTGAGCTCAAGGAGGGTGGCGCGGAAGTCGAGCAGGCGCTCGGTACAGGGCTTGCTTACGATTTGGTTTCCTCGCGCAATCCCTTCGCGCTGAGCGTGAGAGAGCTTATGGGCGAGGTGGTCGGGGAGGCTCCGAGCTGCGTTGATGCGCCCGAAGAGCCTGGTGCGCCATCGCGCGGGCTATTCTCCTTCAGGCGTGCTCGCCGAGAGGGTGTGCTCTCATGACGCTCCTCGATCGCGTTCGGGCGGCGGGAAACGAAGCCCCCACCGCTTCGGCGGCGACGCGCGATGAAATGCTCGAGTGGTTGAAGGGGCGGGTTCGCGAGCAGCTTCCCGCTGACGATATCGCCTCGCTTGCCAAGGGCAATCCCGAGCGGGCGCGCAACGAGATCCGAGCGGTTTGCCGGGCAGCGTTCGAGGGAAGCGGCCGCTTCGATACTGGCCTTGCGGAGCAGGAAGCGCTCGCCGACACTCTGATTGATTCCATGCTGGGCTTCGGGCCTCTCGAGCCGTTTCTTGCCGACGAGTCGATAACCGAGATCATGGTGAACGGTTCGCGCTCCCTGTTCTACGAGCGCGAAGGCGTCTTGCATCGAAGCGAGTTCCGTTTCGCGAGCGATGACGAGGTGAGGATGCTCATCGACCGCATCATCGGCCCGCTCGGCCGGCGAATCGACGAGTCGTCGCCTATGGTGAACGCCCGCCTTGCGCAGGGGCATCGCGTGAACGCCATCGTGCCTCCTCTTGCGCTCGACGGCCCGATGCTCACAATCCGAACATTCTCCTCGAGGGTCATCACCTTGCAGGACATGGTGGAGAGCGGCTCGATTGAAGAATGCGTGCAGCGCTTGCTCATCTGGGCTGTTCGCGCTCGCAAGAGCATCGCTGTTTCCGGTGGAACGGGAAGCGGTAAAACAACGCTTCTCAACGCCCTTTCTTGCCATGTTCCCCCTGATGAGAGGATTATCACGATAGAGGACTCCGCTGAGCTGCGTTTTTTGGAGCACCCTCATGTCGTGCGCCTTGAGGCTCGTCCGCGCAATGCAGAAGGGGTGGGGGAAGTCACCATTCGCGATTTGGTCGCGAACGCGCTTCGCATGCGACCCGACCGCATCATTGTGGGCGAATGCCGCGGCGGCGAGGCGCTCGACATGCTCTCCGCCATGAACACGGGGCATGAGGGGTCGCTTACTACGCTTCATGCGAACTCTCCCAGGGAGGCGATTTCTCGCTTGGTGACCATGGTGCGCTTCGTTGCCGATTTGCCCGTGGACGTCATTGAATCGCAGATTGCGAGCGCTTTCGACCTTATCGTCCAGACGGCCCGCGGCGCCGATGGCTCGCGGATGGTTTCTCAGATTGCAGTGATTTCTCCAGGTGAAAGCATAAGGGAGTGCATCGTTGCGCCGATTTACCAGCGGGATATCTGCGGCGGTGCGGGCGTGTGGCTCTCTGCTCCGGAATGGGTGGGCGACTTGGTGAAGTTGGGGATTGCGACCGATAAGGAGGTGCAATCGTGGAAGGAAATGTCGCTTTGCGCGTCGTAGCGGCCCTGTTGGCGTTCGGTGGCGCCGCCGTTTTGGGGAGCGCTGTTGCGAGGCGGCTGGCAAAAAGATCTCGCTCTGCTGCGTACTCAATCGGCGGCGAAAAGAGCAGGGCGGGTTGGGTTTCGTGGCTTGTGCGCAATGGGGTGGGGCTCATGCGCCCTGTTGCCCGGGCAGTCCTTCGCAATGCGCGGGTTCGTGCGTCGGTTGCAAACCTGCTCACAGCCGTGGAAGGGATTGGATTCATAGCGACCGAAGAGTCGTTGCTGTCGCTCGTCCTCGCCGCGATGCTCATCGTCGGAGTGGGCGGATCTGCGCTCACCGCGGCTCCGATATGCGGCGTGGCCCTCGCCTTGTGCGTGGCCGCAGCGTGCGCAATTTACGCGAAGGGCTCGGAGGACAAACGGCGCGAGCGTATGCGCGAGGCCGTTCCCGACGCGCTGCGCTCGATGGCGGTGTGCTTTCGGTCGGGGCAGTCGCTTCTTCAGACGATGCAGCAGGTGGGGGCTGCTACGAAAGGCCCTGTCGGGGTACTGTTCCAGCGCGCAGCTCACCTTCTCGAGACGGGTGGCAGCACGCGCGAGGCACTCTCGGTTTTCCAAGGGAGGAACTCGGTTCCCGAGCTCGCCTTCGTTTCTGTTGCGCTTGACGTGCAGCATCAAACGGGGGGAAGCATGGAGCGTGTGCTCGACGCCGCACGGGAGACCGTCGAAGGTGAGCTCGAGCTCACGCGCTCGCTTCGCGTCCAGACCGCTCAGGCGAAGCTCTCGGCCCGCATCGTCAGCGTGATGCCGATTGTCCTTGTCGCCCTGTTTTCGCTGGTGAGCGAAGATTTTCTCGGTCCCTTCTTCTCGAGCTTTGCGGGGATGGCGCTTCTGTGCATCGCCGTTGCCATGCAAGTCGCGGGCATCGTGTCCGTGCGCCATATGTTGAAGGTCGAGGTGGAGTGATGGTTGCGGAAAGCGGCATCGTCACGGTGCTTGCGAGCGTCGGGGCTTTCGGCGTGGGGCTCATCGCGTCTGCCAGGGCCGTTCGCGCGTACGAGAAAAGCCGCGCTGCGGCGAGGCATCGCGCCTCCCTCTCGGGGGAAGGTCTGGCTGGCTCTCGTGAGGGCAAGACCATCTCGGACGGGGTGATCTCATTTGTCGAGGCGCGAAGCCGCGTTGCGAAGAAGCGGTCTGCCCGCCCGGTTTCCCCACGACGGGAAGAGGCCCTTGTTCAGGTAATGCGGCAGGTAGGCTTGACCTCGTCGGCATCGATTGCAGGGTTTCTTGACGCGCGGCTTCGTTTGGCGCTCTTCGCAGCCGCCGCAGGTGTTTTTCTCGGGTGCGCGCTTTCCTTCGAACTTGCCGTTCTGCTTGCAGCAGCGGGCGGGCTGTGGGGCTGGTCGGCCCCGAAAAGGGCGCTTGAGAAAAGAAGGAAGGCGCGGGCAGAGGAGCTTGAGCGGCATCTTCCCGAAATGCTCGAGGTGGTCTCGCTCGGTTTGAGGAGCGGCTTGTCGTTCGATAGGAGCCTTGATGTGTACCTCGATCATTTCGACACGCTGCTTTCCCGCTCCTTGGCATCCGCTCGTCAGCAATGGGCCTTAGGGCTGGCTCGCCGGGACGACGCGCTTCGCGGTGTCGCCGAAACCTACGATTCGGCGCTTTTCGCGCGGGCGATCGAGTCCGTGATCAGATCTTTGCGCTACGGCTCCTCGCTTGCGGAGGGGCTTGAGGCGACGGCGCGTGAAGCGAGGGCGTCGTATCGCGCGCTCAAGCAGGAGCAGGTCGCGAAGGCGCCGGTAAAGATGATGGTCCCGACGGGGACGCTCATGCTCCCCGCGATGCTCGTCTTGGTGTTAGGGCCGATGCTACTTGAGCTGATCGGCGGTTTTTAGAAAGGAAAGGTGGATGCAGGATGATGTTCATGAGAAGGGTGCGCGCCGAAATCGGCCAGCGCGCGATAGGCGCCTGGTGCGCGGCAAAGGCGAAGCTTGCCTGCGAGAAGGGGCAGGGGACGACCGAGTACGCGATTCTCGTCGGCGTGCTCGTCGTGATCGCGATAGTCGCCATAACCTTGTTCCGGCCGAAAATCCAGGAGCTTTGGGATGCGATCGCAAACGGTATCAACGGGCTGTGACGGTCCCGAGGGCAAAGGCCGCTCTCGCGCCCCTCGCCGACAAGATGCGATCGGAGCGAGGGCAGGGTACGGTGGAATACGCCGTCGTGCTCGCCGGTGTGCTGTGCATGGTCGTAGCGCTGGGCATGCTTGCCAAGGCGATGGGGGAAGGGCTGTTCGTGGAGCATGCGCTCATGTCGGCCTCCCATCACCTGCAGCTCGCTGCCTTAGGGTCGGTGGCGGACGTGTTCGCGTTCTAGTTTGCAAGGTATTTCGCGAAGATGCTGGTCAGGCAACCGTGGAGGCGGCGTTTGCGCTCCCTGTCGCGCTGGCGTTGGTGATACTGCTCGTGCAGCCGGGCATTTTGCTCTACGACCGCATCGTCATGCAGCACGCCGCCGCGGAAACCTGTCGCCTGCTTGCGACGACCCCTGAAGGGGACCCTTCAGGGGTGTGCAGGGCGTTCGCGCTCAGGCGGCTGGGCGCGGTGCCCGAGCAGGATTGCTTCCACGTTCACCAGGGAGGTTGCACATGGGAGGTGGAGCTTGAGGGCGGGGAGTCGAGCGATACGGTTTATGTGCGCATTGCGACGAAGGCAAGGCCGCTGCCGCTTATCGGGGTGGGGGCCCGTCTTTTGGGGGTAGTCAACGATGGCGAGGACTTCGAAGTATCCGTCGAGGCGTCGGCGCCTGTGCAGCCGACGTGGGTGGCTGATGCTGCGGCGGGAAGATCGCCCTCTGAATGGATTGGAGCGTGGGTTGATGAGGCTTAGGCTCAGGGGTGGGCGCGGTGCCTTCTGGGATGACGATGGGGGATTCTCGACGCTTGGCATGGCGATTGCCCTCTTGGTCACGTTGTCCCTCGTGTTCTCGGCGGCCCAGGTGTATCGGGTCTCTTCTGCCTCTGCGGACATACAGGACGTCGCCGACGCATGCGTTCTTGCGGCGGAGGGCGAGGTTGCAGAGTTCATGATCGCCGTTCGCGTGTGCGACGCCGTCGTGCTCTCCCTTTCGCTGACGAGCGCCGCGCTGTTCGGCTTGGGCGTTGTTGCGCTCTGCGCTCCACCTGCAGCAGATCTGGGGATTGAGCTGGTGAACCTGGGGACGAAGGTGCTTCAGTCGAGGAACACCTTCGCCGAGCGCGCCGCGTCGGGCCTCAATGCCCTCCAGGAGGCACTGCCGTTTCTCGCGGCGGCGAGCGCGTATGCGACGGCGAGCTCAAACTCGGGCGGTGTCATGGCTGCGAGCTATCTCGGTGTGGCGATGCTCGTCCCCGCAGAGGGGGAGCAGATCGAGGTGGGGTCGTCGAAGGCGCTCTCCGATGCCGCCGACGCCGTGTCCGAGGATGCTGAATCGCTCAAACAAGCTTCTGAAGAGGCGGAAGAGGCTGCAGAAGAGGCCTTTTCGGCAAAGGAGGAAGGCTTCAAGCGCGATTGCGGCGATGCGCCTGCGTACTGCATGTACGAGCGCGCCGAGGCCCTTTCGGGCATCTCCCCAACATCGAACCCGCTGTTCCGCACGGTTGATGCGTGGTCGTTCTCCGTCGCCCTCGATCGCGCGAAGGCCTATTACTCGGCGCGCTTCGAAGACGAGGCTCCCCGGTCTTCGGCGACAGAGGAGCAGGCCGAGTCCGCCTTGCGCAAGGTGTTCTACCGTTTTGCGCTTGCCGAGGTGTCGCGCGGGTTCGTGCTCGACACGGGAGATTCCTTCGACGCCTTCTTCCCTTTGCTCCCTAAGAACACGGCGGAGATGAAGGCCACAAGGCTCTATACGGATCCGGTGTTCCCGCTTGGGAAGGACTCATCGGGTGTGACGACGCTTCATGCATGGGGTGGATGCCCGAATGCGTCTCTCAGCATGGGCACGGCTTCGATTGCCCAGATGGAGGCAGAAAACTACCCCGTGTGCGACGTCTGCCGCTTCACCGCCTCGAGCCTTGGGAGGGTGGCCGCCGCATCGAGCTCCATCTCGAACGGCTTCGAGTACCACTACGGCGCCGTGGCACGAGCTGCAGCGGATTACACGGCAGCTCGCGAAAAGCAGGATGAGGCGGCGAAGGAGGTGAAGGGCAAAGCCGGCGGCCTGCTCGAAAAGTGCAAGGAGGCGCTCTCCGAAATCGGAGGTATGCGCATCGATGCGAAGCCTCCCGGATGCAAGGGGGCCATCTCGATGGTTGTGAACCTTGTTGCGGCGCCTGCGGATACCGGCTTCGCGAGCTCGTTTGTTGGGGGCTCGCCCTCGCTCGGGACGAGAGCCGCCGTTTCCGGTGCAACGCTGCTCGAGGAGGACAGTGAAGAGGGCCGCACGGTCGTCTCCTCGCTCCTCGACGGCCTGGCCGAAGACGGAGGAGCGGCTGTTGGCGCTGCAAGGTTTGCGCTCGACGTGTGGTCGCGCGCTCTTCACGCTTACTGCGATGGGCAAGAAGCAATCGATAACGCGATTCGCCATTCGCTCGATTCGCTGCCGCTTGCAAGCGCAAGTGGTTTGGGCGTGTGGGCGGCAGACAGGCTTGCGGGTATCGTCGAAGCGGCGGGGTTTGCGCCTGCGAAGCTGGATGCTCTGAAACCCGTACTTGTGAGCACGGGGTACGTTGCCGCGTCTGATTCGGGTACGTTTTCTGCCAACTATCAGGTGATTCGTAATGGGGTGCTCTCGACTTCGGGCTCGTCGGCAAGCTTGTTTGACTCCCTTGTCGGGAAGGTAGAAGACGAAGCGCTTCGAACCCTTGAGGGCGCGGACGGCGCAATCGAGATCGTCCAGGTAGAGTTTCCGCTTGGCGGTGGCTCGGTTCCCATAACCATCACGCTACCCGATTCGGTGAAGCGGGCGACGGGAGGGTTGGTGAGCGCGGCGGCGGATGCGCTCCGCGGGGTTGTTGCGAGCGTTACCGGCACGAGGGTGTGGCACTGATGGGCGGGCTAAAAGAAAGGTTCGGCTGCTCGCGCGACGAGCGCGGGCAGATGACTGTCGAGCTCGCCGTGATGATCCCGGTGCTCGTCGCTATTGCGGTGATCGCGATGAACGCGATGCTCTTCTTCTCGGAGTGCGCCGCATTCGACAGGCTTGCCCGTAATGCGGTGCGCGTGTTCGCGACGTCTCCGGCTTATGGCGAGGACTCAAGCCAAAGCTGCGCCTCTGCGCTTGATGCAATCGAGGAGGGAATGGGCATCGCGGACAAGAACTACCTGGAGGCAAGCGTTTCGGTGGCAGGCGAGTCGTTCGGGCAGAAGCGCTTCCGTGCGACCCTCCGCTTCACCCCGACGCTTTTCGGCATGGGTTTGAAGTCCTCCGTTTTCGGCGTGTCGCTTCCGCAGTTGGAGCATTCGACGGAGTTGGTGGTGGATGTCTACAAGCCGGGGGTGCTGTTCTGATGGGACAGGGGCGTCGGGCGCTTGTCGTCTTGCTTTCGATCGCAGTCGCCGTTGTGCTCGTGGTGGCGATTGACGACGGGCTCGAAGTCGCGGGTGCGGCGACGAAAATGGGCCGCGCGCTTTGGGCTGAAGGTGCGGGAGACCAGGCGAAAATCGCGTTCGGGGGTGGCCCTGGTTCGAGCGACGGCGATGC
>USJN01000057.1 GCA_900554945.1 uncultured Coriobacteriaceae bacterium
GTGAGATATTTCCTGTCGACGACGACCTGATAGACATACTCCGAGAACCAATCGTCGGTCATAAGATCATAGCCGTCATGGCCGTGGTCTTTGCCCCAGCTATTCTCGACGCGCCAAAGCGTGGGCTTCCCCTCGCCGTCGAAGTTTACTCCCTGAAACACCATCGCATGTGTCATAAGCGATTCGCCGTAATCGAGTCGAGCCGCTTTGTCCAAGCCCGCCATTACCGGCACGCCGAACAGCCCGTCGGCATCCATGGTACTGATACCCATCATGCCGTCGTCTTGCAGGTAGTTCTGGTCGACGTCGCAGCCGAACCATACAGGAAGGCCGTCCTTGAGCTGGGCGATTGCCGCTCTCTTTAGAGATTCGACGGGAAGGTTCACGTAATGAACCCCTTCATCTTCGGCAACATTACCAAGGAACCTTACGGAATATGAACGATAGTACGGCTTGTCTTCGGTCGGAGCGTTGATGACCGAGATGTAGTCGTCGAGGTTCATGCCTACGTATTCGTCAAAGAACTGCTTTGGGCTGAAGGTCCCCGATACGACCAGCTTGTCGTCCTTGTCGCGGATACGGGCTTCAAACGACTTCGGCGGCTCGCCGAGGCAAATTGCAAGCATGCGGTAGAACTGCTCGAGAAGCTCAGCCTGCTTTGCGGCAAGGATCTCCTTGTCGGCACCGCCCGCGATCATATCGCGAAGCGCTTTAGCGCCAGCGCGAAGGAAGCGAGTAAGGAAGGCATCCATATCTCCCGTGTTCGACGAGCAGTGCGTTTCGGGCATGGCGTCCTTCGGCACGACGCCGTATTTCTTCACAATGGATCGAAACATATCCCACTGCCCGCCGTCGCAAAGCGGGTCAAGGAGAAGAAACGAAACATCTCGCGAGGTCACAGGCTCATTTGCGGTGGCAATGATGTTCTGGAAGAACCAGTTGGCGCGCTCGTACTTGTCCCAGAAGAGGGGATAGGCTTGCGACAGCTCAAACGTCTTCAGGTTGAGCTTCTTCATGATGCGAAAGCGCATGGTGTTCAGGCTTGCGAACATCCAGCAGCGACCCGAACGCTTCTGGTTGGTGATGTCGCCTTGGGAGAGCTGGACGTCGAAGGTGCTCGCATCGAGGCTGAGCGCTTCGGGGACGCGGGCGACCTTGCGTATCGGGCTTGCGGAAACGGCATTCTTTGCGATGCGCGCGGCTGGGTCCGAGGCAAAGGCCGCATGTGCATTACGGGTGACCTTGTCAGGGATGGCGGTGTAGGCGATAGGGCCTTCGGTTTGATTCATAGATACCTCCAAACGGGAGTGCTGCAACTTATGTTCGGAGGTTAGCACAACGACGGGAAAACGGGCAGGCTGATGACGGCTGGTAGAACAAAACCGCGCGACGCCAGAGATGGGCAACGCACTCTCAGGCGACCGCGCGGCACAAGGCGATGAGGTCCTTTATTTCATGGCTTTGAGTTTTGCCAGTACTGCTTCCTGCCCCTCGATAAGCTCGCCGCCCACATAGAGGTAGGGAATCTTGTTCGCGTCGCCGCCGAGCGCAAGCAGCTCTTGGTAGGGGGCTTCCTGCTCGACGTCGCGCTTGTCGAGCTCTATCCCCAGCTCATCGGCGAGGTTCACAGCCACCGAGCAGGTTGAACAGGGCGCCCAGTAATAAAGAATAGGCTTTTCCATCGAGAATCCTTTCAGTCGGAAACACTACGGCAAGTATACGCTTAGGTAACTTTCTTGGCGGCTTCGATCGCGGTAGAGCCTTGCAGCGGGGCGAAAGTGACATATCTGTGAGGGTTGGGTATCAATCTGGCGAAGAGTTCCCCTGGTTCAAATTCCCACCACATGAGGAGGATATGTTCTACCTTCGGAAAGCAAGCGAGAAGATGATAAGCACGAGGTTGAACATGGCTGAACGGGCAAAGAACACATCATTCACGGCGAAGAGCTTGTTCGAGGGGCTCTCTGGCGCGCAGCTTACGGCGGGCGCGCTCGCCGCGGTGACGTCGATGCTGCTGTCGGCGCAGATTGGCATCGCAGGGTCGGTGATCGGCGTTGCGGTTGGCTCAGTCGTCTCGACGGTCGCGTCGCAGGTATACAAGCGCTTCCTGGAGCAGTCGGCGACTAAGCTGCGCGGCATGCGCGACTCGGATGAGGAATCGAGTACTGGCGGCGTTGGCGACGCTGAAGGGTTGGAAGGTTTAGAGGCGGTCCCATTTGGGGCGGAGGAAGATGACACAGCCTCGACGGAAGAAGATGTGCGAGCCGACGGCCCGAAAGCGGGGCAAACCGAACAAGCCGAGTTTGCGGGCGGTTCGATGAGGAGCGTCGATCAGCTCGCCTCGGGGCGTATGATTGCTGGGGGAGTGCCCGGCCGCGCCACGGCGACGCCTCATCTGGGTGATAAGTCGCTCGCTGGGGACATCACTGCGCAGCATGTTCGCGAGAAGCGCGAGCATGATAAGCGTATGCAGCGAGGCGTGATTGCCGTGTCGATAGTGTCCGCCCTCGTCGCGGTGGCGGTGAGCGCGGGATTTGTCATGCTGACAACGCAAGGCCAGGGTCTTGGCGCGAAGCCAGCGGCGATCGAGCAGGCGGTTCGGGGGAACCAGGATTCGGACGCGCAGCAAGATGCCCAGGTGGACAAGCAACACGTGGCCGATTCTGAGGCGAGCGGTGATTCCCAGAACGCGTCCGCGTCGAGCGCAACTTCGAATGCGGCGAAAAGCGACTCTTCGGATACCAACAGCCCAACTTCGCAAAATCAGTCAGGGTCCTCTCAATCGGGAGCGCAGGTGAGCGGCCAGGGGCAAAGCGGTACCTCGACATCTTCGGGCACAAATGCAGGCGCAAGTTCATCGGGAGAGCAGGGGAGCGCGAGCGGCGGAAGCACTTCTTCTGGCCAGGACTCCGCATCGGGGTCGTCGTCTGCTTCCAACGGCACCGTATCTGGAAGCGGCGAATAGAGGTTTCGCAAGCGCGGCCAATCGCATGGACTCAACCAACAATCAGGGCTTCGTCGGGGTATAATCCCTGCCATGTCTCAATACGAACCCAACATAGACGACGTCGCGCTTATCTTCGAGGGCGGTGGCATGCGCGCAAGCTATACGGCAGGCGTGGTGACGACGATGCTCGAGCGCGAGCTGAACTTCCCAAAGGTATACGGCATTTCCGCTGGTGCAAGCCATACGGTCAACTATGTGTCGCGCGATATCGAGCGCTCGCGCGCCTCGTTCACCGATTTGGTGCGCGACCCTGAGTTCGGAGGTGTCGGTAGTTTCCTATCTGGTAAAGGGTTTTTCAACGCACATCACCTCTACGAGGGAATCGCTGAGGATTTGGCGGGCACCGACGAGGTGATGGCCTTCGACTTCGAGACGTTCCTTGCGAACAAGGCCGAGGTGCACATCGAGGGATTCGATTGGGAAACCGGCGAGACCGTGGCGTGGACGAAGGCGGATATGCCGACGATGCTCGACATGATGCTGCGCGTGCGCGCGAGTTCAACTATGCCCCTGTTCATGCCGCCGACGACGATCGACGGTCGCACCTATATGGACGGCGGGATGGGGACGAGCTGGGGAATTTGCCTCGATGCGGCGCGGCGTGACGGTTTCGAGCGCTTCTTCATTGTGCGAACGCAGCCGCGGGGGTATCGCAAAAAGCCTCTTGGTGCTTTGCCGCGCGCCGTGTTCCGCGCCGCTTTCCGGAACCACCCCCTGGTTGCCGAGCGCACCATCGAGAGGCCGTCTCGCTATAACGTCCTGTGCGACGAGGTGGAGCGGCTCGAACGGGAGGGCTCTGCCTGCGTTTTCTATCCCGACGAGATGCCCGTTGACAACAAAGAGACGAATTGGGAGAAGCTTTGCGCGTCCTATGATGCGGGCTACGCGCAGGCGCAACGCGAGGCAGCCTCGTGGGAGGCGTGGATTGGTGGCCGGTAGGCGATGTCGCAAGAGGGGAGAGCAATGCCGATAATCACATTGGAGCAGACGGGCGACGCAGATGTCGAGAGGGGCGAGGACTTCTCCCTGTTCACGCGCACGGCCGACGCGGAACTGCGCGAGAGAGGGCTGTTCATCGGCGAGTCGCTCAAGGTGATCGAGCGCGCGATGGCTGCTGGCGCAGTCCCGCGCGCGATGCTGCTGCCCGAAAAGCTGCTCGAGGACACGATGCCCGTCATCGAGCGTGCGCTTGCGGCAGATGCCTCGACGCCGATTTACGTTGCGCCGAAGGCGCTCTTCAAGGAAATCACCGGGTATGAGGTGGTCAGAAGCGCGCTTGCCGTGTTCGAGCGCCCGTCGTTACCAAATGCGACCGAGCTGCTGGACAGTCTGGGTGCACGTCGTGTGGCGGTGCTCGAGGATATCGGGAACTCGACCAACATCGGGGCGATCTTCCGCTCCGCTGCCGCGCTCGGCGTCGATGCGGTCCTCGTGACCCCGTCGTGCCACGACCCGCTTTTCCGTCGCGCCGCCCGCGTGTCGATGGGGACGGTGTTCCAGGTTCCCTGGACGCGGATCGGAAGCGTTCAGTCTTGGGCGGGGGAGGGGATTCCGCTCCTTCACGACCTGGGGTTCAAGGTCGCGGCGATGGCCCTGTCCGACGAATCCATCTCGCTTGATGATGAGGCTCTTCGCTCCTGCGAGAAGCTCGCGATCGTCCTCGGAACTGAAGGCGAGGGCTTGTCTCAAGCCACAATCGACGCGAGCGACTACACGGTGAAGATACCCATGGCGCACGATGTCGACTCCCTGAACGTGGCCGCGGCAAGCGCCGTTGCCTTCTGGGAGCTGCGGGTGCGGTGAGCTCTCTGCCGGCGATAATTTCGACGGTGAGGCGGGGGTCGGGTGATTGTCTCGCTTTCTGCTTTTTTGGGAAGGGCCGACGTCGAGAATAGCGGGGCGCCGGTCATTAGGGGCTGCCCCTGCGTGCTTTGCAAGCTTAAAGCTCTTTTTGCTGGTAAAGGCCGTGTTGCTCGAAGCCGAGGGTCGCATAGTACTCGCGCGTCCCCACCGCGCTGATGACGTTTATGCGCTCGTAGCCTGCCTCTCTCGCGATTTCGCATGCCCGCGCGACGAGCTTGCGGCCCAGCCCCGTGTGCTGCGCGCCCGTGCTTGCATGCCCGAGCGCGGCGACGGCGCCGTACACGTGTACCTCGCGGATCATGGCCTCGTCTGCAGCCAGGGAGAAGGCGCCGCGGGCGGAGCGCTCTTCTTGCGCGCTTGCGCTTGCGGGCTCAATATCGCGTGCGGCCTGGTGAGAGACGGCCTTACCTTCGATCGGCATTGCCTCGCACTCCGTTGAGCCGATTGCTCCGCGCTCGCTTTCCGCTTCCGCGCGCGCAGCCTCGATCGCGCTCGCTTTCGGCAGCGACAGACGCAAAAACCCTGCGATTTTCCCTTCGGGCGTTACCCACTGCAGGAAGCGTTCGCTCGACACGGTGGTTTCGTAGGGGAACTCGACGAGCGCAAGCTCGGTCAAATCCGCCCCGCGCGTGCCGATCTCGCGCGTCCTGATTTCCTCCACGCCGCCGCCGCGACGCGCTAGCTCGCAATCGACCATCTGACGCAGGTTCACTTTCTTGTTACCGGCCATGATGTCGTGCGAGGAGATGTCGCGGATCATGCGCGACACGCGAACGTAGGGCGGTGTGGCCTGCATGTTCGCGACCAGCACGTCGATAAGCTCTCTCTCGGTGTAGGGCTTCCACGTGCCGTTTCGCCAGTGAGCCACAAGACCCGTGCCGTCGACGAGCGCGCAGGGGTACATTTTCACCTCGTCGGGAAGGAAGCGCCTGTCGGTGACGAGGGCACGGTACCCCGCGACGTCGCTCTCGGGCGTGGCCCTGTAAAGGTTAGCCATGAAGTGCGCGTGGATTTTGAAGCCGAACAGCCTTGCGAGCTCGAAGGCGCGCCCGATGCGATCGAGGGAGATGCGGCGCAGGTTCGCATCGAGTATGTGCTGGTCAAGGCTTTGGATGCCGATTTGCACCTTCGTTGCGCCGAGTGTCCGCATTTCGGTGAGCGCTCCGGGGGTGATGCAATCGGGGCGTGTCTCGATGACAAGTCCCACCGAGCGATGCGTGGCCTGCGTGTTGCGCTCGTGTTCGAGAGTGACATCTGCGAGCGCGGCCGTCTGGCTTTTGCTTGCCCGCTGCCAGCCCGAGTCGTTCCCGTAGAGTTCGCGAATCGCCTGGTTGTAGGTGAGCTCGCCGCAGGTGACCCGAGCCTGCTCGTTGCGAGCAAATGCGGCGAGGTCGTCCCGCTCGCTCAAAACGCCGCAATGCTCGTAGAAGGCGCGTCGCCCGGTGATGCTTGCGCGTTGCGCATCTGCGTTCGAGGCCTCGTTCAGTGCGCGGAAGAGCTCGCGCGTGAACCAGAATCGGTACTCGCGCGGGTAGTCTGTCCAGGTGCCGCCGAGGACGATGAGCTCTACCTTGTCGGTCGTGTGCCCCATGTCAGCGAGCGTGCGAAGGCGAAGCGCCACCTGCAGATAGGGGTCGAACCAGTTGCGCTCGGCTCGCTGACAGGCGGGTTCGTCGGCCAGATAGCTCTTCGGCATGCGGATGTCGTTCGGGCAGTAGAGGCAGGCGCTTGCGCAGGGCCACGGCTTGGTGAGCACCGTCACGGTCGCCACACCCGACGCGGTGCGCATGGGCTTCATCCGCAGGGTGCGCACGAGGAGCGCCTCGAGCGCGTCATCGATGTCCCAACCGCGCCATAGTTCGGGGTCGGATTCCTTGACCTTTTGGTAGAAGGGGAGAAGCTTCTTTTTTGCCACCGCGCGAACAGGGCCTCGCAGCTCGCGGTTGCGCGCGCGGATAATTCGGTCGAGCGCGTTCGCGTCGAGCGGCTGCCCCTGTTCTCTCAGGGCCGACAGTATGATTTCGAGGGTTTTCTGCATAAGCGGCATTGTACGCTATGCGGACCTGGCGCGCACTGGCGGATTGCTGGCCTGCTGCGGGCGGCGCGTTGAACCGCGAAGCGATACAATGCACGGGATGCCTTATGGATACTGAAACCGCCCGAAAGCTGTGCGACATAACCTCGACCTTCTACCGCGAGAACGCCTCGTCGTTCTCGTCGACCCGTCGCGCCTCATGGGCGGGTTGGGGGCGCTGCCTCGACGAGATGGGGCTTTGCGCCGGGACGTCGGCGGCGGTAAGCAGCGGGTCGCACCTCGAGGGCTCTCGACACGAGGGCGTGGCGCGTCCTGGCAAGTTGGAGCGCGATGCTGGTGAGCGCCCCGAGGATGCGGGGTCTTGCGGCGAGCGTCCGGAAGGCCCTCTTCCCGGAGATGTCGCCCCCCTCGCCTGGCAGCCTTCCCGCGAGCCGCTTCGTGTGCTCGATGTGGCGTGCGGCAACGGGCGCTTCCTTCGCTTTCTGCAAGAGGCGCTGCCCAGTGCGGCGATAGCCTACTTCGCGGTGGACGATTGCGAGCAGCTTGCGCGCGATGGGCTCGCGGGCGACGCCGACAACGTTGCCTTCCAGAAGCTTGATATCGCAAACTCGCTGATAGACGGCTCGATTGAGCGCGCAATCAAAGCGTCGTCTGTCGATATGGCGGTGTGCTTCGGCTTCTTCCACCACGTCCCCGGTGCCGACTCGCGGGCGACCCTTCTGCGGGCGCTCGTCGATAGCGTGCGCCCCGGCGGGCACGTGGCGGTGTCGCTTTGGCAGTTCGCGAAGAGTCCCGAGCTTGCAGCAAGGGCGGTAGAAACGACGGTGAAAGCTCGCGTGGAGTATGGGCTGCCCGCGCTCGATGAGGGCGATTACCTGCTTGGATGGCAGAACAGGCAGCATGCATACCGCTATTGTCACACCTTCTCGGACGAGGAGGTGGCTGACCTCGCTCGCGCCGCCGACCGCCAGGCGAGCCTCGTTGCGCGTTTTGAGGCGGATGGTCGGACGGGCACCCTGAACAGCTATCTCGTGTTTCGCCGTCGGGCTTAACCGCTATCATGACCTCTGCTCCGCGGCCAATCGCGGACTTGGCACCGAGAATGCGGGGTTTCTCGCTTAGCAGCCAAAAGAGGCTTGCGAGCTACAATACCCGCAGTTCAGCGGGCGATTCTTCCACGGTTTCGTTTGACAGGTTCGCTGGATTCCCAGCTTGTGGTGGCCGCTGGTCCGTCGGCGGCGGACTCCTCGGGAGCGGAGTTGGTTGCGGTGCTACCGCCCTTGTCGCCAAGCTGAGTTGCCACGACGGAGGCGAAGATGAGCGCGAAGCCTAACGCCATCCTCGGCGTGAGCGCCTCGCCGAAGAATGTTACGCTGAACAGGGCGCAGAACACGCTTTCAAGCGAGCAGAGCAGGCCCGCCTCGGAAGGGGACACATGTGCCTGC
>USJN01000058.1 GCA_900554945.1 uncultured Coriobacteriaceae bacterium
AGCCCAGTGGGCTGTTTGCGCGAGCAGGACTGTTTGAGCACGGAATGCGCCCCGCGTCCATCCTTGGGATTGGGATTTCCCGTCTCTAGCAAACAAAAAGGGCGACCCTTGCGAGTCGCCCTTCGTTGACTGGTCGGTGCTTACTCTTTCCCGAGGTTGGGGTGGAGAAGCGAGGGAGCCGCGCCCAGAAGCAAGCGCGTGTAGTCGTCCTTGGGGTGGTTGAACACCTCTTCGGCGGATCCCCGCTCGACTGCCTGACCGTGGTTCATGACGATGATGCGGTCGGAGATATAGCGCACTGTCTGAATGTCGTGGCTGATGAAGACCATGGCAAGGCCGAGCTGCTTCTTCAGGTCCATGAGCAAGTTCAGAATCTGCGCGCGAACCGAAACATCGAGTGCGGACGTCGGCTCATCGGCGATGATGGCGTCAGGATTGAGCGACAGTGCACGAGCGATGGCCACGCGCTGGCGCTGGCCGCCGGACATTTGGCCGGGCAGCGCATCGAGAACGGACTCTGGCAGGCCCACCATCTCGATGAGCTCATGCACGCGGGCCTCGCGAGATTTCGCATCGCCCACGTTGTGCACGATCATCGGGTCGGTCAGCTGGTCGCGCACGCTCATGCGAGCGTTCAGCGCGGTCGCCGGGTCCTGGAACACGACCGAGATCACGCGGCCGATGATGCGACGCTGCGCAGCGGTGCGCTTCGTGACGTCGGTTCCCTTGAAATAAACGTGCCCCGACGTAGGCGTCTGCAGGCCGCACATGACGTTTGCCGTGGTCGATTTGCCGCAACCCGACTCGCCGACAATGCCAATCGTCTCGCCCGGCATGAGCTTCAGAGTGAGACCGTTCACCGCGTGCACCTTGTTCGGGTGCAGGATCGAGCCCGTGCGCGTCTTGAAGACCACATGCACGTCGTCGAGGAAGATGATGGGGGTTTCCCCGTCCTCATCGGAAGCGACAGTGCTCGCAGGCGCATTTGCGTCCTTCGCGTCTTTCTGTTCGGTGATAAGCTCGCGGCCCTCCGCAGTCTCAATATCGTTCACAGACTCCGTGTCGCTCGCGGCGGCAACAAGGTCCTTTTCGGCGATTTCCGCCGCTTGATTGTTCTTCTCGGTCATTTACTCTGCACCTCCCGTAAGGTAGGGCTCGATTCCCACGCGCTTCAGCTCGCTGTCGGGAAGCTCGGCGTAGTAGTGGTCGGTGCCCTTGACGCGCTTGAGCATCGGGCGGACGTTCGAAATCTTGTCCGGGTGGCTCGAACGCGGGCGGAAGCGGTCGCCCTCGGGGAAGTCCTTCGGGGACGGAACGCTGCCAGGCACCTGGTGCAGGCGGTCGCCGCCAGCTTCGATGGAGAGCACCGAGCCGAGAAGGCCGCGCGTGTACTCGTGAACGGGGCTGGTGAGGATGTCCTTCACGGGGCCCTGCTCCACAACCTGGCCTGCGTACATGACGGTGATCGAGTTTGCGACCTCGGCGACGAGCGCGAGGTCGTGGCTCACGAACACCATCGCGAAGCCGAGCTCGTGCTGGAGCTTGTTCAGAAGGTCGATAACCTGCTTCTGCACGGTGACGTCGAGGGCGGTCGTCGGCTCGTCGGCGATGACGAGCTTCGGGTCGCGCGTGAGCGCCATGGCAATGAGCACACGCTGGCGCTGGCCGCCGGAGAGCTCATGCGGGTAGGAGTCGAGCGTGCGCTTGGGGTCGAGGCCCACAAGTTCCAGCAGTTCCTCGGCGCTGCGGGTGCCGCCGCGCTTGGTGAGCTGCTTCATCTGCGCCTTGATCAGCATCGACGGGTTCAAGCTCGAAAGCGCGTCCTGGTAAATCATCGCGATCTCGCGGCCGCGCAGCTCGTTCATCTCCTTGTCAGAGAGGGTGAGCAGGTTCTTGCCATCGTAGAGAATCTCGCCGGAAATCTGCGCCTTCTTGTCGAGCAGGCCCATGATGGTGAGGCTTGTGATGGACTTGCCGCAGCCGGATTCGCCCACAAGGCCCATGGTTTGGCGCGGGCGGACGACGAAGCTCACGTGGTCGACGACGTTCACGTCGCCATGACGCGGGAACTTGATGCAGAGGTCCTTCACTTCGAGGATCGGCGGCACGTCGGTGCGGGCTTCGAAGCGGTCGGTGCGCACAAGCTCGACCTCGCGCAGCGCGTCGAGGCGCTTGGTGAGCATCTCGGCCTGGGCGGCGTAGGCGAGCGTCGGGTCGGCGACCATGCGGTCAGCCTCGCGGTTGCCCTTAAGATCGTTCTCGTCGACCTTGACGGCGGCCTTCGGTGCTGCGATAGCGTCGGTGATGCCTTCGGAGACGATATTCAGGCAGAGCACCGTGATCATGATCATGAGGCCCGGGAACAGCGCCTGCCACCAGCGGCCGGCGAGCACGCCGTTGCGCGCGTCGGCGAGGATATTGCCCCACGTCGGCGTCGGCTCGGGGATGCCGGCGGAGATGAAGGAGAGCGACGCCTCGAACACGATGGCGTCAGCGACGAGCACGATGGTGAACACGAGCACCGGGGCGATGCAGTTGCGCACGACGTGCTTCCAGAGAATCCAGGGGGCGCGGGCGCCGGAGACGACGACGGCGCGCACGTAATCCTGGTTGTATTCACTCATCACGTTCGCGCGCACGATGCGGGCGATCTGCGGGATGTAGAGAAAGCCGATGGCGAAGATGAGCGAGGGCACGCTGTTGCCGAACACGACGATGAAGGTCGCAGCGAGAGCGATGCCGGGGAAGGACATGATGATGTCCAAGATGCGCATGATGATATTGGAGATGCGCTGGCGCACAACGGCGGCGATGGCGCCGATGATGGAGCCGACCACGAGCGCGAACGCCGTGGCGCCCAGGCCGATGGTGAGCGAGTACTTGGCGCCACACATCAGGCGGGACAAAACGTCGCGCCCCTTGTCGTCGGTGCCAAAGAGGTGTTCGCCGTTAGGCGCGGTGAACGAGGTGTAGATCGCATAGGGATCATAGGGGGCGATGAAGTCGGCGAGGATGGCGATGGCGATGATCGCGATGAGCACGACAAGCGAGATGCGCGCGCCAATCGTCATGTTCTTCCAACGGCGGAAGCGCACTTTGCCGGCGCCGGCCTCCATCTTCTTAGTGAGGTTGCCACGAAGTTGAGCCATGGTGCTACACCGTCCTGATTCGCGGATCGATAAGGATATAGAGCATGTCGACGATCACGTTGACGATGATGAAGGTGATGGCAACGACGAGGACGACACCCTGGACGAGCATAACGTAGTTCGACGTGACGCCCGAAAGGATGGCCATGCCCATGCCGGGAAGCGAGAAAATGACCTCCAAGACCACAGCGCCGCCGATCATGTAACCGAACTTCAGGCCGAGCACGGTGACCGGCGTGATGAGCGCGTTGCGAAGCACGTTGCGCGCGACGACGGTGCCGTAGGGGATGCCGAAGCCGCGGGCAGTGCGCACGTAGTCCTTGTCGAGCTCCTCGACCATCGACGTGCGGATGATGCGCGTCATCTGGCCGGTCAAGGGAACGGCAAGCGCGATGCCGGGCATCGCCATGCGGGCAAGCCAGCCGCCCGGGTTCTCTGTGAACGCAGGGAGCGCACCGGATGCAGGGAGCACGTGCAGCATTGAGGAGAACAGAAGGATGAACAGCACGGCGAGCCAGAACGACGGGGTGGCGATGCAGGCGATCGAGAAGATGCGGATGACCTGGTCAGGCCAGCGATCGCGATAGAGCGCCGAGATGACGCCCAAAATCGTGCTCGCGATGATCGCGATGATGAAGCCGAAGAAGCCCAGCTGCAGCGTGATGGGCAGCGCCGTCGCGATGCGGCCTGCGACGGATTGGTTCGCGGGGCCGAAGGTTCCCAGGTCGCCATGGAAGAAGCCCACCATGTAGTTGCAGTACTGCACGACGACGGGGTCGTCGAGGCCGTGTTGCTCGCGGTAAAGTGCGAGTTGTTCCGCTGACGCGTTTTCGCCCAGGGCTGAGTACGCCTGATCGATGGGTGATAACGACATCAGGAAGAAGACGAGAACGGTGACACCGAAGATCATGATGGGCAGCCAAATCAGGCGGTTGCCCATCAATCGCAACAGGTTATTCACTTGTCCCCTCCTTTCGATTTCTGCTCGTGAGAGCACCCTTAAAAATGTTCGGCACCTCTCCGAGCGGTGCCGCGCCCAAGAATTGCCAACCTAGCATTATAACGGTCGGCTTCCTATCAAAGACTGTTTTTTATTGCAAGCGCATAAAACTGATAGCGTTACTGCAGCTGTTTTTCGCAAACGTGCCACCAGTTGTTGCCCGTGCCCTTCGCGAATTCGCATCCGACGCAGGGCTTCGTGCAGAACTCGACGGTCCTCATGTCGTCGGTGAGAAGCTCGCTTCCTTCGTAGGGGGTGTGGGGAAGGGCCTCGTCTGCGGCTTCCATTCCCTTTATGTACATCGCCGCAAGTTGCTTCATGCCGCGCTTCGTGGGATGCGTACCATCGATTGCCTCGTAGTCGAAGCCGAGGGCAGCTGCGTCGACGGGCGTGCAGTTGGGCTCGTCAGCTGCGGCGTCGAGGATGGCCTTGCTGTACTCGTCGACGCAGATGCCGCGAAACCATCGAGGTGAGGTCGACTTCTCCGCTCCCTTCACGCGTCCAGGGAGAAGCGTTGCTGCCCAGATGTGGGCTTCCGGCCACTTCTCGTGTATGGTGCGAAGCATGCTGCGATACGACGTCGCGAACTTCTCGACTGCATCGTCGGGCGCGAGTCCCGCGGCCTTCCCCTTGTCGGGGCAGCTCGCCACAAGCTCGGCCGGCGCGTTCGGCGACCCGCCGCAGATCTGCGCGTAGGCAGACCCCCATCCGTAGTCGTTGATGCCGATGTAGACGAGGATATCGTCAGGCGTTTTCCCGTCCCGCTCGAGCGCAGCGATACGGCGCTCGCTCGCGCCTTGGGGAAACACGTTGCCCTCGCACACGCAGCCCGACCAGGCGGCATTCGCGAGAAGCTCGCCGCCGAAATGGTTGATGACCTGCATCCACCAAGTGTCGGCAGGCGTTTGTACTCCCGTCGCCTCACGCTGATCGCCCGTATAGAAAATGCTCCAGCCATCGGGGGTTACCCCTTCGAAGGTGCTGATGGAGTCCCCGTACACTGAAAAAAGTCGCTTCATGCGAAACCTTCCCTCCCTCTTTCGACTGCAATGCAACCAGTATAGTTGCGCTTGCCCGCTTTCCGCGTTTCGCGGTTGTTTCGCAACAAAAAGCCCGCCTCGGGAGGCGGGCTTTCGTGCAGGATGAAGCAGGCTTTTTAGGCGAGCTTACTTAAGCTTTGCGTCCTGGAAGTACAGACCGGTGGTCGGGCTGGGCTCGAAGCCTTCGATCTTGTCTGCCCAGTAGCCGGTGAGAACCTTCTTGTGGAACAGCGGGTACAGAGGCACTTCCTCGGCGATGATGTCGAAGCACTTGTTGTAGGCTTCCTGGCGAGCGCCCGCATCGGTGGCCTTGCGCGCCTCGTCGAGGTACTGGTTGAACTCGGTGCACTTGCCGTCGCCGGCCTTCGCCCAGCAGGTACGGCCCTGGCACCAGTCGGTGTTCTCGCCGTAGAACCAGGCCAGATGCACGTCGGCGTTGGTGCCGAAGCAGGACACGTCGCCAGGGGCCAGGAACACGTCGTAATCGAGCACGGAATCGTCTTCCTTGGCGGCGAGCGCCGGGTAGGGGGCAGCCTGGACGTCGAGCGTGCAGGTCAGGCCGACTGCCTGGAGATCCTGCTGGATCTGAGCAGCGAGGTCCTTGATCCAGTTGTCGATGACGAGGAGCGTGAAGGAGAGATTCTCCTGGCCCGCTTCCTTGAGCAGGGACTTCGCCTTCTCGGGATCGTACTTATAGATGGTGGAAGCCTCATGGTATGCCGGGTTGTCCTTCGGCAGGTAGGACGTCAGCGTCTCCGCCTGGCCGCCGAGCTGGTTGGAGATGAGCTTGTCGTAGTCGATGGCGTAGAAGAAAGCCTGACGGACGCGCTTGTCGTTGAAGGGCGCCTTCTGGCAGTTGAACATGAGGAAGCCGATGCCGTAGCTGCTGACGCTGTCGACGGTGACGCCGGCGTTCACGAGCTGGTCGCTGTTGGCGAACGGGATGTTCTCGCCAGCGACGGCGGTGCCTTCCTGAAGGGCGGTCACGCGAGCGGTGTTGTCGACGCGGACGAGCCACTGCATGGCGTCAGCGTTTGCCGGCTTTGCACCGTTGTAGTTGGCGTTCGGCGTGAAGTTGAGCTCGCCGCCGTCCTCGCCGTTGCACTCGCCGAATGCCCAAGCGCCCGACCCGATCGGCGGGGTGGGCATGGATTCCTTGGTGATTTCGCTTGCCGGGAACACGCGGCACAGGGACAGGCGCTCTTTGAGCAGGCTGTCGCTGTCGACCGAGGGGTAGGCGAGCTTGAAGGAGACCGTAGAAGCGTCCTTGGCGGTTACTTCGTCGATGAAGGAGAGCATGTCCTTATAGGTTGCGTTAGCCTTGTTGGCCTCGACCACGGCGACGACGTCGTCGGCGGTCACTTCGGTGCCGTCGGAATACTTGGCGCCCTGGCGAAGCGCGACCTCGTACTCGGTGTCGGAAACCTTCGTCGGCTCGCCGGCTGCGAGGGCAGCTTCGGTCTTGCCGCTGAAGTAGTTGAGCTCATAGAGACCCTCGAGGCAGTGCTGGATTGCGGGGAGCATGAGGGCGGAGCTTGCGCCGATGGGGTTGTAGTTGGCGTTCTTGTAGCTGCAAGCAGCGACGATGGTGCCGCCGCCCTTAGCGGTGCCGTCGGACTTCGCGCCGTCGTCCTTCTTCTCGCTCGATCCGCCACCGCAGCCGGTCAGCGAAAGCGCGGCGAGCGCGCCTGCGGCAGTTGCGCCTGCAACGAAGGAGCGACGAGTGAGTTTCACTTGTTCCATGGAATACCCTCCAACTTTTATCGTTCGGGGACGACCCCCGTACGTTCGTGCGCCTTCCTTTTGCGCACGAACGCTTCACATTATCTTCGAAACCGCTTGATAAATAAAGGGAAAGTAAAGGATTTCGTGCATCTTGTTCGAAAGTTGTAACGTTGCGCCGAGAGGGACAATCCCGCGTACTGTTACCGAATCAGTCACGTTTGACCAGCGGCGAAGGGGTTTTAAGGCCCCTTTCTGTCCCCTAAACATCCCTCCCGGTGTCCCGTGCGCTCTCCTGCGCGCCCCGTCGCGCCCATTTACCGAAGCGTAACAACCCTTGCAAGCGCCGTTTCGCGCTGCAGGCGGGTGGAGTGCGATTGCGCTGCTAGTATTCCTGAATGTCTACAAGAACAGACGAGATTGTGCACGAGGGCGCAGGGGGCACGCCTCATGCGCCTTTGCCCTTCCGTAATTATCTGAGGAGAGTGAGCATGGCACGAGAATTCAAGTCGATGGACGGCAACTCCGCGGCCGCGTACGTTTCCTACGCGTTCACCGAGGTGGCGGGAATTTACCCCATTACGCCGTCGAGCCCTATGGCTGACCTGGTCGATCAGTGGTCCGCCCAGGGCAGGAAGAACATCTTCGGCACGCGCGTGAAGGTGTGCGAGATGCAATCGGAAGGCGGCGCTTCGGGCACGATGCACGGCTCGCTCGCAGCGGGCGCGCTCACCACGTCCTACACCGCATCCCAGGGCCTCCTCCTCATGATTCCCAACATGTACAAGATGGCGGGCGAGCTGCTCCCCGGCGTCTTGCACGTCTCCGCCCGCACCGTGGCCACCCAGGCCCTGAACATCTTCGGCGACCACTCCGATGTCATGGCCTGCCGCCAGACCGGCTTCGCCATGCTCGCCGAGGGCAACGTGCAGGAAATCATGGACTTGGCTCCGGTGGCGCACCTCGCGGCCATCAAGGGGCGCGTCCCGTTTTTGAACTTCTTCGACGGCTTCCGCACTTCGCATGAGGTCCAGAAGGTCGCATGCTGGGATTACGCCGATCTGGCAGATATGTGCGACATGGACGCGGTGCAGGCGTTCCGCGACCACTCGCTCAACCCCGAGCGCCCCTCCATGCGCGGTTCGCACGAGAACGGCGACATCTTCTTCCAGCACCGCGAGGCGTGCAATTCCTTCTACGACGAGCTTCCCGCCATCGTCGAGGACTATATGCACCAGATCAACGCCAAGCTCGGCACCAACTACGAGCTGTTCAACTACTACGGCGCGCCCGACGCCGACCGCGTGATCGTGG
>USJN01000059.1 GCA_900554945.1 uncultured Coriobacteriaceae bacterium
GAAGCTTACCAACCGCGCATGATGGTCTGATCGCGATCGGGGCCGACGGCGACGATCGAGATCTTCACGCCCGTGATCTCCTCGAGATGCTCAACATATTTCTGCGCGTTCTCGGGCAGTTCCTCGAAGGACTTGCAAGCCGTGATGTCCTCGCCCTTCCAGCCGGGAAGTTCCTCGTAGATGGGCTTCGCGTGGAACAGCACGCTCTGCTGCATGGGGAAGTAATCGTAGCGCTTGCCATTGCATTCGTAAGCCACGCACACCTTAATGGTGTCGAAGGCGGAAAGCACATCGAGCTTGGTCAGCGCCACATCAGTGAGGCCGTTGACCTCCGCGGCGTAGCGCGCGATGACCGCGTCGAACCAGCCGCAGCGGCGCTTGCGACCGGTGGTCACGCCGTATTCGTGACCCACGGAGCACAGAAGCTCGCCGGTTTCGGCCTCTTCGCCCACACCGCCGTCCTCGGGGAAGCGCTGCTCGGTGGGGAACGGGCCGCCGCCGACGCGCGTCACGTAGGCCTTCTCGATACCGAGCACGCGGTCGATGTTCACAGGGCCCACGCCCGAGCCCGTCGCCGCGCCGCCCGCGCAGCAAGAAGAGGAGGTCACATAGGGATAGGTGCCGTGATCGATGTCGAGCAAGGTGCCCTGCGCGCCCTCGAACAGCACCGACTTACCCTCGCGCAGCGCGCTGTTGAGCATGTGGGCAGTTTCAGCCATATAGGGCTTCAGGATGCGCGCGTAAGGCAGGTACTCCTCGCAGATTTCCTCGACCGTGTAGGTGTGGAGGCCGTAGATCTTGCTCAGGACGGGATTCTTCTGCTTGAGCGCGGTCTCGACCTTCAGACGGAAGATCTTCTCGTCAAACAGATCCTGGATGCGGATGCCCTTGCGAGCAGCTTTGTCCTGGTAACACGGGCCGATGCCGCGCTTGGTGGTACCGATTTTGTGCTCGCCGAGGCTCTTCTCGTCGGCACCGTCGAGGTCTTTGTGCCACGGCATGATGACATGCGCGTCGCAGCTGATCTTCAGGTTCTTGCACGAAATGCCCTCGGCCTGAAGCATCGCCATTTCCTTCACGAGCACGCCCGGGTCGACGACGACGCCGTTTCCGATGACGGGAATGGCGTTCTCGTACATGACGCCCGAGGGCATCAGGTGCAGCGCCAGTTTCTTGTCACCGTGGATGACGGTGTGTCCTGCGTTGTTTCCACCCTGGTAGCGCACGACGAAATCGAATTCGCGCGCGATGAGGTCGGTGATTTTACCCTTGCCTTCGTCGCCCCATTGGGCACCGACGAGAACTGTACTGGGCATGAGCGTTCATCCTTTCGTCGCCCCGCGCGAGCGAGGCCGATCGGCATTCTTCCTGCAACCCTTGCATTATAAGGTATGGGTTACACGGCGAGTTCGATGACGTTGGTAGCGTCACTAACTTCGCGTAGAACGGAAACGACCTCTTCGTGACAGGTGAACATAATGACTTGGCGCGTCTTCGCGAGCTCGGCCAAGGCACGCGCGGCCCCACGGCGGCGGCGGGAGTCGAAGTTCACGAGAATATCGTCGGCGAGGATGGGAATCGCGCGGCCCACGTTGTCGGCGGCGAGCAGAAGCGCGATGCGCAAGCTGAGATAGAGCTGCTGGCACGTGCCGAGCGAGAGATGGACCGGATCGCGCTCGGTATGAACGGAGTCGACGACGCGCAGATGACCGTCGGCGGTCATGTACACGCGAACCCAGCGACCCTCGGTCATAAGCGACATGAGTTCGCTCGCCTGCGCATACACCTCGGGCTGGCTTTTGCTCTCCCAAGAGGATATCGCCATCTCGAGCATGCGACGGGCGAGAAGAAGCCTCGCGAAAGTTTGCAGCGACTCGTTGTAGCGTGTGCGAATCTGCTGGTAGGTCATGCGGACTTCGTCGAGCGTATGCTCGCCACGCGCCGCCGCAAGCTCTTGCTTGAGCTCGCCGTACGCTCGGTTCGTACTCTCGAAGGCCTCCATGAGGTTGATGCGCTGCGAAACCTTGCGCGCGATCTTCGCGTCGAGCGCCGCAAGCGTCGCGTTCTCGCTCGGCAGATGCGCCTGCGTGTAGGCGCTCGCAAGTGCGTCGACGTTGCGCGCGATCTTCTCTTCGAGCGAGGTCAGGCGCGCAGTGAGCGCCTGGGAGCGCTGCTGGAGCAAGGCCATGTCACCGCGAGCGTCCTTCGCCTCGTCGAGAATCGTCCGCGCACGGCGCAAGTTCGATGAGGCCTCGCCCAGCCCGCGACTCTCGAGAAACGCGCGAATCTCCCCCGAGAGCGCCTCCTGCTCGGCAAGACACGACTCGTATTTCTTCTTGTCCTGCAGCATGACCCATTGCACACTTTGGAGCTCGGCCTTTCGAGCTTCTTGCTCCTTGCTCGGGCGGAACAGCATCACAAGCGCTCCCGCAGCGAGAAAGACCGCCATGGCGACCAAACCCAAACCGAGCGCCGTAAACGACAGGCTTGAGATTTCGCGCCCATGTACCACAAGGGGGACACCAGACCCGACGAACACAAGCGGCAGCGCGATAGAGAGCACCACCTGCGCCGTACGCTGATGGCGGGCGCGCAGCTCTATCTCGCGCGTGTCGGGGGCCTCAAGGCGCACCTCGTAGGCCGCCTTCGACGCAGCGTAATTCGATTTTGCCAGCTCAACGCTGTGCGAGCACTTCGACTCCCTGTCGGCGAAGGCGTCGATGCGATCGCATAACTCACGGTCCTCGGCTGCCGTCATGCTCATAAGCTCGCGAGGGAGCGCATGCCTCCCGCGCCGTTTCGCGAGCGCCGCCTGCGTTTGCTCCTCGACAAGGCGCGCGTGCTCCTCGGTGATTTCCTCGCGCTCCGCCGCGAGCTTCTCAATGCGCGCGCGGCATGCGGTGAGCTCCTCGATGCGCGCGTTCAACTTCGACAGGCGCGCGCTGAGCGACTCACGCTCGGGCTCCATCTCGTGGAATTCCTTGTCCTTGCGGCGCAGGCTCTCGGCGACCTCGGCGGCGCGGGCCATCTCCTCTTTCGCGTCCGCGAGCTGCGATCCCAAGTTCACAAGCGATTCCTCGGCACTTGCGGCGCGCGATGTGCAGGCAGCAAGGCGCCCTTGCACCACGGAGAGCGCGTGCGCGGGAGATGTCCCCGTACCAGACCCCGCTGTGAGCAGGCGCGCCGTGACGTCGGTGGTGTTGCGCAGACGGCGCAGTTCGTCGCTGGTGAGCGAAAACATGGTCGAGAACGTCTCGCGATCGATATCGTGCACGAGGGAGGCCTCGCCCTTGAGGCCTTCTGCATTGCGGCTTCGGGAAAGCTCGATCTCGCCGCCTTCCCCATCGTCGAAGAATAGCGAGCCCGCGCGGTCTGCCGCCTGCGGCTTGTAGGTGTTGCGGACCCCGCGCGCCTCTTCCCAGCCGAAGAGTACTCCGCGGACAAACGACGCGGTCGTCGTCTTGCCCGCCTCGTTCGGGCCGAAGACCACGTTCAAATGGGGCCCGAAGGGACCGACGACCTTGCCGGAAAACGCGCCGAAGCTTTCCATCTTGACGTGCTTCAAGAAGGGCCTCATTGGTCGTCACCTCCGCACAAAAGATCGATGACCAGGTCTTGCGCCTCATCGGCAAGCGTCGGGATACTCTGCACGAGGGCGCTCGGCAGCGTAACGTTGCTCTTGAGGAACTCGTCCTGGAGAAACGCCGCCTCGCCTGACTCGTCTTCGCGCATCGATTCGGCCACGCCGAGGAACACCGCGGGGAACATCCCCTCGCGGCGCGCCGCTTCGCGGTCAAAGGGCCGACGCGTCTTGTCGATAAGCGCGTCGCAGAAGAACTCTGGGTGGGAATCGTTAATCTGGTTGCGCAAATCGTCGACCAGCCCGGGGCGCTTGAGCACCTCATGCAGGGGCGTCGTGCCGCAAAGCACGATGCGCGTGCACATCTCCCCGCAGTGCGCCTTGCCGTTCACGCGGAAAAGCTCGCGCGTGACCAGGTCGGATACATCGGGAACCGTGACGCAGTCCGAGATGTCCACCTTCATGCGTTGCCAAACGACGCTTGCGGTGGGGACGAACTCAACCACGTTGCGGCGCCCCTCCTCGAGCGTGACCAGGTTCACACCGCGCGGCCCCGTCTCCTTGATGTCGCGCCCCTGGATACAGCCGGAAAACGCGAGGCGCGGATTCTCGTCGGTGTAGAGCAGGCGCTTGTGAACGTGTCCGAGCGCCCAGTAGTCGAACCCCGCGCGCAAAAGCTTCGCGGGCGACACGGGTGCCTTGTTCGGATCGAGATCGAGCCCGGTATGGATCACGCCGACGCCGAAAGGTGCCAAGGCGGCGTCTTTCCCAAGGGCCTCGTTCGCGGCAGCGCGCGTGACACCCTCGGCGATGCAGACATCGGCAGGCCATGTCTGGTTGTAGTAGCCGCGCCCGCCGAGCACGCACACGGGCTTGCCGTCCCGATGATAAAGCGCAAAGCTCGGCTTGTCGGCGGAAAACATGGTCACGTTGCCCGGCAGGTTGAACAGGTCGCGCTGCCAGGTAGTATAGGGGTCGTGGTTTCCTGTGCACATGTACACTGGAATGCCCTCGGCGTCGAGGCGTGAGAGGCCATCGAAAAACGTGAGGTAGTCGGCATAGGACGGTCGCGCCGTGTCGAAAATGTCGCCAGCGATCACCACGAAGTCGACGCGATTGTCGATGGCGGCGGAAATCACGCGTTCGTACGCTTCGGGAATTGCCTCGACGAGACGGCTCGCCCAACGCTCGGAAAGGGCCCGAAGGCCGCGAAAAGGCGCCCCGATATGAAGATCGGCAGCATGGATGAATGTCAGGCGCTCCGCCATCGGAAGCCGCCCCTTATGCGTATCCGCCGACGCGCGAGTCGTCGATAAGGTCCATAAAGCGCGTGTACTCGGCGTTAAAGGCGAGCGGGATGTCGCGCGTCGGGCCGTTGCGGTGCTTGGCGACGATCAGCTCCGCTGTGCCCCAATCGGGACGATCGTCGCTTTCGCCCTCTTCCTCGTTCATGCTTCGGTCGATGAACATGACGATGTCGGCGTCCTGTTCGATGGAGCCCGATTCGCGCAGGTCGGAAAGCATGGGACGCTTCTTTCCTCGCATTTCGACAGCACGGGAGAGCTGCGAGAGGGCGATAACGGGCATGCCCATCTCCTTCGCGAGGATCTTAAGGCCACGGGAAATCTCGCCAACCTCAACGGCGCGGTTGCCGTCGCGGCGCGTTTGCGGGGGCTGCATAAGCTGCAGGTAGTCAACGATGATGAGCCCGTTTCCCTGTGCATGGCGCAATTCGCGGCGCGCCTTCGCGCGAGCTTCCAGAATGGACAGGCCCGGCGAGTCGTCGATGTACATATCAAGCTTCGAGAGCGCGTTCGATGCATCGGCGATGGCGCCCCAATCCCCTTCGGCGATGAATCCGCCGCGGATCTTCGAGAGGCTCACGCGCGCCTCGGCACACAGGATACGCTGCATAAGCTGGCTCGCGGACATTTCCAAGGAGAAGAAGGCGACCGACGTCCCCGCCTTCGCCGCGTTCACGGCGAGATTCAGCGCGAACGACGTCTTGCCGACGCCGGGCCTTGCGGCAAGGATGACCAGGTCGCCCGCACGCAAGCCGTGGAACAGGTCGTCTGCGTCCTTGAAGCCCGTCGGAACACCCGCCATGTGGCTTTTCTGCTCCGCGAGCTTCGTGATTTCCTCGAACGCCTCGGTGAGCAGGGTGTCAACGCGCGCGAACGTCGAGGACACGCGCTTCTCCGTGACGTTGAAGAGTGTTTTCTCGGCGGTCTCCACAACCTCGTTCAGGTCGTCGGGGGCGTCATAGGCAAGCGCGTTGATCTGTGCAGACGCAAATATGAGCTCGCGCAGGATGGCCGTGCGCTTCACGATGTCGGCATGGTTTTGCCAGTTGGTGAGCGCGAACGTGTTGTCCGCAAGGTCGACGAGGTACGCCTTGCCGCCGACCGCCTCGAGCTGCCCCGACGCATTGAGCGTGTCGGCAAGCGAAATCTGGTCGATGGGGATGCGGCGGATGTTCAGGTCGCATATCGCCTCGAAGATGATGCGATGGGCAGGACGGAAGAAGTTCTCGGGCTTCAGCTTCAGCACCAGCTCCTCGACAGCCTCGGCGTCGAGCATGCATGCTGCCAGAACGGATTGCTCCGCTTCGATGTTCTGGGGCAATGGCCTGTTCTGCGGCGTTGACTGCGGCGCAAAATCTGAGTTGCGCGGGGTGTTGGAGCGGTTGTCGGGCATATGCGATGGCTTCCTTCTGGGTGCGTTGACGAGAGTCGTTGAGAATTCGTTTAACCGTTGTATCTTACCCCACCGCGAGCACTCTCGGCGAGAGGTACCCCAAACACCAAGAAACCCCTCGCCCAAACGGGCAAGGGGTCTCGAAATAAGCGTGTTCGCGATGTGCGATGCGCTATTCGGCAGCAGCCTCGGTCTCTTCAGCGGGAGCAGCTGCTTCCTCGGCGGGAGCCTCGACAGCCTCTTCCTCTTCCGGAGCCTCGACAGCCTTGTCGCTCACGACGTTCACGGTAACGGTGGCCTTGATGTCGCGATAGATGGAAATAGCGACGGCATGCTCACCGGCAACCTTGATCGGGTTGCCAAGCTCGACTCGACGACGGTCGACCTCGACGCCAAGGTTCTCCTTGATTGCGTCGGCGACGATCGAAGAGGTGACGGAGCCGAACAGCTGGCCCTCTTCGCCCACGTTGGCGAGAACCTTGACGGTTGCGCCATCGAGCTTGGCGCGCATGGCCTCAGCGTCGGCAAGGCGAGTCTCCTCGCGCTTAGCGATGTTGTGCTTGCGCTGCTCGAGCTGCTTGAGGTTGCCCTTGGTCGCCTTGATGGCGTAGCCTTGGGTCAGCAGGTAGTTGTTGGCGTAACCATTGGCAACTTCGATAACGTCGCCTTCGCCGCCCCTGCCTTTCAGTTCTTTAAGCAGAATGACTTTCATGGTACCTCCTTCGCCTAGCGGTTGCGGCGGTCGCCACGGCCGCTCACGGCGGGAACCGCGTAGGGCATCAAAGCCATTTCGCGAGCGCGCTTCACGGCGTTCGCGATGTCACGCTGATGCTGGGTGCAGGCACCCGTCACGCGGCGCGGCTTGATCTTTCCGCGGTCGGTCACATACTTGCGCAGCATCTGCGTGTCCTTGTAGTCGATGTACTCAACATCGTCCTTGCAGAACTGGCAGAACTTGCGACGCGGCTGCTTCGCGTAATCTGACGTTTTCTTCAACTTACTCTTCCTTAGAACGGGATGTCTTCATCGTAGACGGAAGAAGAGGCATCGATCGTCGGTGCCGACTGGGGCTGGTAGCTCGCCTGAGGTGCAGGCTGATAGCCGCCTTGTTGCCCATAGCTTTGACCGGAAGAATACTGTGCATCACTGTTGCGGCTCGACATGAACTCAAGCTCGTCCACAATCACTTCGATCTTGGAGCGCTTCTGCCCGTCGCGTTCCCACTGGCTCCAGCGCAGCTTACCCTCGATCGTGACCTTCGTGCCCTTGGACAAGTACTTGTTCAAGGCATCGGCGCGAGCGCCGAACATGGTGCAATCGATGAAGTTGGGGTAGTCCTCCCACTCGCCGGTCTGCTGGTTCTTGCGACGGTCGTTGACCGCCACGCCGAAACCGAGAACGGAAGTGCCGCCCGCAGTGCTGCGAAGCTCAGGGTCGCGAGTCAAATTACCGCTGATGATAACTCTGTTGATGCTCATAATTCTTGCCTCTTCCCATGTGCCGGACGCCAAAGGCGCCCATTAAGCTCCAGTTAGTCGCGGTCTTCGCGCTTCACGATCATGTGGCGGACCACAGCATCGTTGATGCGCAGAACGCGATCGAGCTCGGCAACGTTCTGAGGATCAGCGTGGAAATTGACGAGAGTGTAATCACCGTCGGTCAGACCATTGATCTCATAAGCAAGTTTGCGCTTGCCCCACTCGTCGACGTTGTCAACCTTGCCTGCGCCCTCAGCGATCGTGGTCTCGATTCGCTTCATGACGGCAACGCGATCTTCGTCGGAAATGGTCGGGGCGACAAAAAACAGCAGTTCGTAAGCCTTCATCAGCTCACCTCCTTTGGACTTTACGGCTCTGGGTCTGGTGAAGGCATTCACCCAGAGCAGGATATAGCCTGACT
>USJN01000060.1 GCA_900554945.1 uncultured Coriobacteriaceae bacterium
TAACGACACCTGTGACGTAATAGGGCACGAGCAGCTGTCGGGCTTTCTGCTTCATGAAAGGGAGAAAGCTCACTTTGGTGGAGAGGAAATACCCGCTTAAGAGGAAGAAAAGCGGGACGTGGAAGGTGAACACGAAGCGCTCTGCGCTTGCGATTCCAAAGTGCCCCGCAATGATGCAGAGCATGGCGAATCCCTTGGCAATATCGATATAGCAAATACGTTGTTTAGCGGGTTTGCTCTGGCCTTCGGTGGGTGAAGGAGAACTCGATGCGGTTGCCCCAGACAATGTCGCATTCCTTTCGTAGCGTTCGAATCCTTACTATGATATCGAAATGAAAGATGCAATGCCATGAGGAGGAGGCTATCGAATCTCTTCTGCCCAGCCCAGCGAAACGGCGAAATAACGATCGAGGGTCGTTCCTGCAGCGAGAATCAGTCGGAACGCGCCTATTGCGTGGTACCCTTATGCAGTTATTGCATTGCGAAAGGACGAAGTATGTCGGAGATCTCGGCGGGGAGCGCTCCCGCGGTTTCGGTTATCATCCCCGCGTATAATTGCGCTGCCTTTTTACCCGAATGCCTCGACAGCGTCATCGCTCAGACGGAATCGTCGTGGGAGATTATCTGCGTCGACGATGGGTCAACCGATGATTCGGTCTCGGTTTTGCGCGAGTACGAGCGACGCCTGGACGGCAAGCTGCGCGTCATCGAACAGGAAAACGCGGGCTGCGCATGCGCCCGCAACCGCGCGATCCCCTTGGCGCGGGGAAGCTACCTCATGTTCCTGGACGCTGACGACTTCTTGGCGCCGCGCTGCTTCGAGCTGGCACTCGATGCGGCCCGCCGCACGAATGCGCAGATCGTGGTGTGGGACCTCTGGTTTTACAACAACCAGCGCAAACGCCAGCAGCATCCGCCGCTCGGCATCCTCCATTTCGCCCCGTTCGACTTCGACGGTCAGGCGTTCTCGTGGAAACGCAGCCCCGACGACTTCCTCATGAGCTTTCAGACGTGGGCCTGGAACAAGCTGTTTCTCGCCTCGTTCGTGCGCGAGGGGGGCTATCGCTTCGCGGAAGACATCCAGCGCTCGGAGGACATTGCGTTCGTGTATCCCGCGCTTGTGGATGCCGAGCGCATCGCGACGGTGGGCGAGCGGCTCATCAGCTATCGCGTGATGCGCGCTGACTCCGCCATGGCCACGAAGGATCGTCATGCGTTCGATTTCGTGCGCGCTATCCATTCCTTCCGAAGCTACCTGCTAGAAACGGGGCGCCTCGAGGCGCTCTCGCGCAGCTACGCCACCTGGGCGATGTCGAGTATCCTGTACAACTTAAACACGCTTTCGTCCTATCCCGCCTTTTGCGAGGTGTACCGCTATCTGGCAGACCGCGGCTTTTCCGACTTGGGTCTTGCCGACCTGGGAGAACGCGACTTCCTCGACCCGATATACTACGCCCGCATGCGCGAGATCGTAGAATGCGATCCGACCGTGTACCTGTTCGGCCGAGCGCGTTCGCTCGATGCGGCTCGGGAGGACGCGCTTGCCGTCCTCGACGAGGTGAGCGCCGCGCGCGACGAAGCCCTTGCCGAGCGCGACGCCGCGTCCGCACGCGAAGCGGCCGTGCGCGCCGACCTCGATCGGGTCGTGTCCGAGTTCGACGCGGTCATGGGCGCGGCAGAGCAACGCGTCGGCCAGGCGATATGCCGTCTTCCCCGCGCAATTCAGCGCAAGGTGGGCGCGTCGGGACGCTAGGACGCCGTGTGCTTCTTTCGAAGGCTGCCCCGCATCGCTGTCGCGATACAGTATCATTCAGAGCAAAACGCTGCGGGCGTGTGCCTGCATCCGAGAAGCTAACCGAAGGCGCTACATGGATAATCCAAAGGTTTCTATCATTGTCCCCGTCTACAACGTCGAAAGCTACCTCGCGCAATGCCTGGATAGCCTGATTGAGCAGACGCTTACCGATATCGAGATTCTCTGTTTGGACGACGGCTCGACCGACGGCTCGCCGGAGCTCCTCGATGCCTACGCCGCGAAAGACGCTCGCATCCGCGCGCTCCATCGCGAGAACTGCGGTGTTGCCGAGACGCGCAACGTGGGCGTCGGGCTTGCGCGCGGCGAGTACATCCTGTTCGTCGACTCCGACGACTACATTGCGCAAAGGACCTGCGAGGTCCTCGTCGCCACCGCCGAGCGGGAAGGCGCCGACATCGTCGTCTTCGGCGGCAAGACGTTCCCCACGCTCCCGTGGGCGGATGATTCCTTCGCGTGGCGCGACAACGTGTATCATTCCGGGGTCGATGCCCTGCTCTACGAGCGCGGAAGCATCCCCCTCATGTGCAACAAGATGTACCGCACCGACTTTTTGCGCGGCAACGGGCTTCTTCTCAACCCCGACCTCTCGCTTGGGGAAGATCACGCCTTCCAGTTCATCACCTTCCCGCTTGCGAAAACGGTCGCCTTCAGCAAGGAGATGCTCTACTTCTACCGCGTGCGTCGCGATTCGGCGGTGGGCGCGACCTGCTCAGATGGCGCCAAGCAGCTCTTCCTCCACTTCGACGTGGTAAAATACGCGCTCGCCACATGGAAGGAGCGCGGGACGCTCGTGGAATTCGGGCGCGAGGGCGTCTCGTGGGCCGTGTCGTTCCTGTTCACGTCGGCGAAGATGACCTACTACAACGACCGCGTTCGCTTCGCCGAGCTTTTCTCGGCATTCCTCGACGAGGTGCTCGAAGGCCGCTCGATCGACTCGCTTGGGCTTGATGACGGCGTGCGCGGGCGTTTGGCTTACCTCGTGTCGCCCCAGGTGGAAACAGATGCTCCATCGATAAGCATCCTTGTGGAATGCGCCGACGAGGCTGACGACGCCAAAGCGGCCCTCGATGCAATCGAGTTCCAGGACGAGCAGTCCTTCGAGGTGCTGTTCTTCCCGCCCGCTGATGCGAACAGCCGCTATGCCCAGCTCGTGGCCGACTTCGTGGAGAACGATTGCCGCGCGCGCGTTCTTCCCACCCGCGATGTCGCTTCTGCGCTCGCGAGCGCGCGAGGCACCTACCTCGTCCGCTCCTACGCGAACGTCGTTTACGATCCGCAAGCCTTCGACCAGCTGCTTCAGCTTGCAGGGGAACGCGAGGGTCGCACGGTCGTCGGTGATTGCGAGCCCTACGACATTGCGGTGTTTACCGATTCCGCCGGTATGCTCGGCGTGCGCGACCTGTTCGATTTCTACGAGCCCAGCACCACCGAGGCCATCGTGCCCGAAGGGGCGCATCCCGCTTCCGATTTCTCCTCGCAGCTGTTCTCATTTTCGAGCATCGCGTCGGCAAACAAGGCGTTTAACAGGGAATTCTTACTGCAATGCGCGAAAGAGGCGAAGTGCTCTACGTGGCTGGGCCTTCAATGCGCGGCTCTCTCGCAAGCGACCAAGATCGTCGTGACCAAGCGTCCCCTTGTCACGCTGCGCTGTCTGCCTTTCGCGTCGACCGGGCTTGTCGGCGCGCGCGCCATGCTCGACGACGTGTTCTCCGGCTTCGAGGAGGCGCGGGCGAATTTCACGGGCGATGACGAGGCCACGTGCGGACTCGATGCCGCCGCGGCGCGCCATCTGATCCTCATGGTCGACCTTATCCGCAACCCGATTGCTCGCCGCTACTGTTTCGAGGATGCCCGCGAGCGCGGGGGCGAGGCTATAGCACGCGCCCTTGCCGGGTCGCAGCTCACCGACGCCGAGTGCGTCGCTTGCAAAGCGCTGCTCGGGGAAACCTACGACGCGTACACCGGATACCGCGACGCGCTCGTCTTGAATGACGTTATCATGAAGAATGAGGAAAACCTGCTTGCGGTAGGAGGTCAGGCTCAGCATATCAACCAGCTCAACTCCGACATCGAGGAGTTCTACCACTCGATAAGCTACCGAACGGGGCGTGCGGTCACCGCGCCCGCCCGTGCGGCGGCTAACCTTGCGAAGCGCGTTCTCCACGCGGTCCGCCGCGGATAGTTTGGAAAGGAAACCATGTTCAGCAACAAAACCTCCGATATGCCCAAGGTCTCGATCGTCGTTCCCGTGTACAACGTCGAGAAGTACCTGCGCGAATGCCTTGACAGCTTGCTTGCGCAGAAGTTGAAGGACATCGAGATCATCGTCGTGAACGACGGCTCCACCGACTCGTCGGCAGACATCGCCGCCGAGTACGCTGCCCGCGATTCCCGCGTGCGCCTCATCTCGAAGGAAAACGAAGGGTACGGTAAGACGATGAACCGCGGCTTCTCAGAGGCTCGCGGCGAGTACGTGGGCATCGTGGAATCCGACGACTTCGCCGACCCCCGCATGTTCAAGGACATGTACAAGTTCGCGGAGAAACACGACCTCGACCTGGTGAAGGCGAACTACTACGAGCACAGCGATGCGGGCGACGTCTTCCAGGAGCCGTTCGCCGGGTTTGCGTACAAGACTGTCTTCGATCCTCGGGTTGATCAGCGCGCGCTCACCGTGCTGCCCATCATCTGGTCGGCGCTCTACCGCCGCGAGATGATCGAGCGAGAGGGCATCCGCTTCAATGGGACGCCCGGCGCATCGTATCAGGACACCTCGTTCGTGTTCCAGGTGTGGGCGAGCGCTCGCCGCGCGGCCATCCTTCCGAAGGGGTATCTGCACTACCGCGTCGACAACGCGAACTCGTCGGTGAAGTCGTCGGCGAAGGTGTTCGCCGTGTGCGACGAGTACGAGCTCTCGCGCGAGTTTCTGGCGAAGGACCCCGAAAAGCAGCGCGCGTTCGGTGCGATCGTCAACCTGTTGAAGCTTGGGACGTACCGTTGGAACTTCAATCGCCTGACCGACGAGTCGCGCCGTGCGTTCGCCGAGCGCATGCGCGAGGAATACTTGCGGGCCCGCGAGGAGGGCACGCTCGAGCACGACATGTTCGCGCCGGCTGATTGGGAGATGCTCAATCTGATGATGGACGACTTCGACGCCTTCATGGTGCGTTTCGAATCGGGAATGTAGGCGGGTCCGGGCGCATCGGCGCTCGGATCTCCGTTAATGAGAAAGGGGAGAGGATGCAGGGGCATACTATGAAGGGACCGAAGCGGTTGCTCTCGGTGCTGCTTGCCGCATCGCTTTCGGTCTGGTGCGTGCCTGCGGGTGCGTTCGCCGAGGAAGCCCCCGGCGCATCCGATGGTGCGGCGGTCTCAGGCACGCCCTCGACGGATGCCACGATAGGAAGCTCTTCTGCCGCGGATGGCGCGGGAACGGACGCGGGAACGTCCCAGGTCGCAACACCTGCGCAGCCTGATGCCGCCGTCAGCGCTTCTTCTGCTGCGCCCGAGGCCGCGCAACCTGCCGCCGCGCAACCTGTCGCCGCAGGCGAGGGTGGGGCTGCAGGTGAAGGGGAAACCGCAGGTGATGAATCCTTCGAGGGCGTGTACGTGATTTCTGCTGCCGCGAACTCGAAGGCCGTGCTCTCCACGGCTGGCTCGCAATTCTACTCGGGTGCGAACGTCGAGCTCGCCTCCGCGAACGGCACGCTCTTCCAGCGGTGGCGCATCGAAGCGGTGGGCGAGGGCTACTACACGATCACCTCGGTTGCGACTGGCAAGGTGCTTGACGTTGCCAACGGCGGGCGCACTCCCGGCACAAACGTGTGGCAGTGCACGCCTTTCGGCAACGATGCCCAGAAGTGGAAGATCGCGCGCGCGGCGGACGGCTCGGTGACGCTCGTCTCCAAGCTTTCGGGCCTCGCGCTCGACATCGCCGACGGGCTTGCGGTTGCAGGTACGAACATCCAGACCTACACGGTCAATGGTGCTCCCGCGCAGCGTTTCGCGCTTACGCCCGTTTCCGACCCCGCCCCCGAGGCGCTGCTTGCCGCGGGCGTCTACGAGATCTGCGCCGCGGGCGACACTTCCTATGCGCTCGACGTGGCAGATGCATCGCTTGTCTCCGGCGCCGACGTTCGCCTGTGGTCCAGCAACCACTCGCAGGCCCAAAAGTGGTATATCGAGCCCGACTCTGAGGGCTACTACACAATCACCTCGATGGGCTCGGGGCTCGTGCTCGACGTTTCCAATGGCGGGCTCACCCCTGGCACGAACGTGTGGCAGTGCACGCCGTTTGGTAACAGCATGCAGAAGTGGCGCCTCGTCGACAACGGCAACGGCTCCTTCTCGCTTATTTCGAAGGGCAACGTGCTCGCGCTCGACATCGCCGACGGAATCTGCGCCGCGGGCACGGATGTGCGCACGTGGACTCCGAACGGGGCCATCGCCCAATCGTTCGTCTTCAGCCCGTGCGAGAGCACGTACGCCGACGGCACCTACGAGCTTGCGCTTTCGAGCGACAAGGGTACCGACCTCGACGTGTTCGACGCATCGACCGAATCGGGTGCCAACGTGCAGGTTCACACGAATAACGGCGGCTATGCGCAGAAGTGGCACGTGACGACCCGCGACGACGGCTACTGCACGATCGAGTCGCTGTGCTCGGGTAAGGTGCTCGCCATCGAGGGCGGAAGCGCTGCTGTGGGCGCGAACGTCTGCCAACAGACTGCCGACGGAATCGATTCCCAGCTGTGGAAACTCGTGCCGCTCGGAAACGGTGCGTACCGCATCGCCTCGAAGAGCGGCGAGTTCGCGCTCTCCCTTTCGGGGAAGAACGTCGTGCTCGGCTCGAGTGCGGACGCATCGTCGTTCATCCTGAAGAAAACCCCGATCATCATCGACGGCTTCTACACCATTGGCGCATACACCAACCCGTCGGTGAAGCTCGATGTGCAAGATGCCTCCCGAGCAAGCGGCGCGAACGTGCAGCTGCATACCGAGAACGGCTCGAACGCGCAGGTGGTGAAGATCTCGACGAACGCCGACGGATCTTATACGATCGCGTTCCCCTTCTCGCGCAAGGTGCTCGATGTGGCCAATGGTGGGCGCACCCCTGGCACGAACGTGTGGCAGTGCACGCCGTTCGGCAACGACGCGCAGAAATGGTACCCGAAGTATGCGGGCGACCAGTCGTTTAGCTTCGTGTGCAAGGGCAATGGCCTCGCGCTCGACATTGCCGATGGCATTGCGGAAAGCGGTACGAACGTGCAGGTTTATACGCGCAATAACTCCATCGCGCAGCGCTTCGTGCTGACTCCCACGACCTACGTCCCCGATGACTTCTCGGATCTTCTCGCGCATTTCTCGACCGTTTCCACCAACACGTTCAACGGGTGGTACAACATGTCGCGTGCGCTTTCCAACTTCGACGGCATGGTCGTGTGGCCGGGCGAGACGGTGTCGTTCTTCGATACGTGCGGGCCGTGCGGCGCGGCCGAGGGTTACCTCATCGCGGGCGTCGTCGGCGGCTCGGGCTACGGCGGCGGTATTTGCCAAGCGTCCACCACGCTCTACGGCGCGGTGGTTCGCGCGGGCCTCACCATCGTGGAGCGCCAGAACCACACGACGCCTTCCACGTACGTGCCCATCGGGCAAGACGCGATGGTGAACTGGGGCTCTTCCGACTTCCGCTTTCGCAATGACTGGGATTTCCCTGTGAAGATCGTCGTCGACAACTACGACCGCACGCTCAACTGCGACATCTGGGGCATCCAGCCCGACTGGTACGACTACATCGACGTCTCTTCCTGGTGGACGGGTTCGCATTCCGCCGCCGCGCAGCGCGAGGCGGTGGCGCGTATGCTGGACGGCGCCTCGCGCGCGCTGCAGGGCGCGGGCTACGGCCCGTATTACCTGTACCGGCAGAAATTCACCACCGGCGGCTTTGAGAATGTCGGCTGGTGTCGGCCGGGGACCGAATGCTTCTACAATGTGGCCATGATGGAGGAGCTGCAAACCATTTTGTCGCTCGGCGCGGGCGGCGTTTCCAAGCGCGTCGAGCGGGACACGGGCTGGATCGAGCGAACGAACAACCCCAAGTATCCGCTCGAATACATTCGGGCGGCGGACCGGCTCGCCGGTGGTAAGCGTAAATTGCTTTTCCCAAAGCAGTAAGGAGGAACACGGCTATGGCGGAATACACACTCAAAT
>USJN01000061.1 GCA_900554945.1 uncultured Coriobacteriaceae bacterium
TTGCACAATCTCGGTTGGAAAGCATTGGGCCTCTGTGCGCGATACGCCCCCGACGGCGCTTGCATAATGGCAACATGCCAAATACAAGGGGGTCCCATGGTTTCCTACACATTGCCGGGAATGACGGAATTTCCCGATTTGAATCTGCTGTTCCTGTCGTTTTACCGCGACGCTCGCGACATCTTCTTCGACGACGTCGCAATAGAGAGCGTCTACGGCGGGTTCCCCGGAAGCCCTCTCTGCGGCGGGCGCAACAACCTCGGGGAGGCCATTTCTCTCGGCGACGTGGAGAAATGCCTTGCGCGATACCGTAACCTGGGCGTCGCCTGCAACGTCACGTTCACCAACCAGCTCGCAACGTCCGACGCAATCGAGCGCGACGCATACGGCGGGCGCATCCTGTCCCTGCTCGACGAGCAGTCAGTCGATGGCGAGCTGCCCAACGGGGTGATCCTCTACACCGACGCGATGGACGAGCGTGTCCGAAGCGCGCACCCTCGTCTTTGCCGGATATCGTCGACAACCAAGCAGCTGCCATCGGTCGAGGCGACCAACCGCGAGATCGACGATTTCGATCGCGTGGTGCTCAACTACAACCTTACCCACGATGAGCAGGCGATATCTTCCATCGACCATCCCGAAAAGCTCGAGGTCATGGCGAACGAGTACTGCACGCTGGGCTGTCCGTTCCGCGCCGATCATTATCGCGCGACGAGCGAGAGCCAGATCAAGGGCGTTCCTTGCGCCTTCGAGTGCAAGCACAAGCCCGCGCCCCAGGCGTGGGGTTTCCTAAACGGCCTCATCGAGGGCGACGTGTTCCTGAAAAACAACCAAATCCGCCATTACGCGAACGATCTCGGTGTGGGAAGCTTCAAAATCGTGGGTCGCGGGCTTTCTCGCTACGATGTAATCGACTCGTACCTGTACTACCTGGTGAAGCCCGAGCATTGGTACGAGGTTCGCGACTATCTTATCCATCGGAATTATCTCTAACTTCGCTTTCTCGGGCGCGCACGCGAGTGTGAATTCTTTAGTGAGGACCGCAGTTTTGCTTCGACTGTGGTCCTCTTTTTGCACAGGCAACGCAATTTCAATTTGTGCAACTGCACAATCGACCGCCGTTAACAGCTTATCGAGAGCCGTTCATAGCATCATTCTCACATCATTAAAGCGCAATTTTCGACGCATTTTTCTTCAAATTCATCCGCATTCTCGCAATCTACCAGCGAAAACAAAGTGCCCAAAAAAATCGAGGCAACTTTGGCTGCCCGTAGGTATTTTGTGCACCTGCACCATCGCATACTAGCGTCATCTCGAAGGGGTATGAGGGGGAAACAACCAAGGCAGGCTCTCGCCAAAGCATGAACTGCTTCTCCACAAGTGTCGACGCCGGCGGCTTCCCTCGGCTCTAAGAGACTCCCCCTGCGGGTGGCCGAAGGCGAGCATGCGCACCGCTGTCCTCGTGCGCTTGTCCCTCCATCGTCTCCGACCGCCCGCTGTGGATGACTTCAGACGAAGAGGAGAAGGAGAGAAGGAATGGAGCAGAAGAATCTCGAAGAGCTCTATCACAAGGGCGAGCTCGAGTGGGAAGAGGGGGAGTACACGGTTTGCCGTGGCTTCCAGTGGACCCCTCCCGGATGCCATAATAGCTGCGGCATCCTGTACTACCTGAAGGACGGCGTGATGGACCACGCCGAGGGCGACCCGCTGTTCCCTTACAACAACGGCCGTTTGTGCGCACGTTGCCTGAATCTGCACGAGGCGGGCTATCAGGAAAACCGCTTGAAGTACCCCCTGCTTCGCAAGAAGGAAGATCGCGGCAACGTCGACGCCTTCGAGCGCATCAGCTGGGATGAGGCCCTCGACTACATCGCCAACTACGTGAAGAACGAGATCGACGGCAAAGGCTACGGCCGCGAATCGATCTTCGGCATGGTGGGCACCGGCCGCAACATCTGCTGGCAGGTCCCCTGGATCATCAACAACGCGTTCGGCTCGCCGAACACCTTCTGCGCGCTGTTCTCCGGCGACTCCTGCGCCGTTCCGCGCACGGCCGCGACCGTGGCCCTCATGGGCGGCTACCCGGTGTCTGACTTCGGCCAGTTCAACGAGCAGATGATGGACTACCCCGACTTCACCGTTCCGGGAACCATCCTCATCTGGGGCGCGAACCCGCTGCGCTCGAACGCCGACTGCTTCCAGGGCTTCTGGATCACCGATGCCATGAAGCGCGGCTCGCAGCTCGTGGTCGTCGACCCGATGATCAACTGGATGTCCGCGAAGGCCGCGGTGCAGATTCAGATCCGTCCCGGCACCGACGCGGCGGTCGCGATGGCCATGAACCATGTCATCATGGAAGAGGACCTCTACGACCACGACTTCGTCGAGAAGTGGTGCTACGGCTTCAACGAGTGGCGCGAGCGCTGCTCGGAGTGGACGCCCGAGAAGGCTGCCGAAGTCGCCTGGTGCGATGCCGACGACATCCGCAAGGCTGCCCGCTTCATCGCCACGAACGGCGCCTGCGCCGCTCCCTTCGGCGTCTCGAACGACCAGAAGCGCAACGGCGTCGCTGCGTACCAGTCCATCTTCAATATGCTTGCCATCACCGGCAACTATGAGAACCCCGGCGGCAACACCATCGCCTACGACCCGTGGGGCACGGTCATGTCCTATGTCGCCGGTTGGGACGAGGGCGTCCTCACCCCCGAGATGAAGGCGAAGCGCCTGGGCGACAAGGAATTCCCGCTGCACTCCGTGGGCTTCTCCGCCTTGGGCCAGCCCGACATCCTCATGAAGGCGCTCGAGACGAACAACCCGCCGATGCGCATGAGCTTCTGCATGGGCACGAACCCGTTCGTGAACATGGCGCCCGACGCCTCCCGCGCCTATCACGCGCTTATGAACGTCGACTTCGCCATCGCGTGCGACTACCGCATGACGCCGTACATCGCTGGCTGCGTTGACCTGGTCCTTCCCATCGCCATGAACTGGGAGCGCAACACGCTTCGCTGCTGGTTCACCCCGATGCGCGCGAACCGCAAGATCTCGACGTACTACGAGGCGAAATCCGACGAGGAGATCGTGGTGCTGCTCGGCAACAAGATGAACCCCGAGTTCTTCCAGTCGAAGGGCATCAGCACCGATATGGACATGCTCGAGTACATCGTTCAGCAGGCTCCGAACCATACGTGGAGCTTCCAGGACCTCTACGACGGCAAGGCCGACGGCAAGAACTACGACTGGCCCGACCGTCCGTACTACCAGTACAAGACCGGTGGCCTGCGCCCCGACGGCCAGCCCGGCTTCGCCACCGCGACCGGCCGCATCGAGCTGTGGTGCACCATGTTCGCCAACCTCGGCCTTGAGCCTATGCCCAAGTACGAAGAGCCGGCCGAAAGCCCCGTCTCCACGCCGGAGCTTTTCGAGAAGTTCCCGCTTGTCTTGACCACGGGCGCGCGCAACTTCGAGTTCTTCCACTCTGAGCAGCGCGAACAGGCCCACATGCGCGCGACGTATCCCGATCCGCGCGTCCGCATCAATCCTGAGGACGCGAAGGAACTCGGCGTTTCCGACAACGCCTGGGTGTGGATCGAGGGCAAGCGCGGCCGCTGCCGTCAGCGTGCCCTTATCACCGAGGGCATCATGAAGGGTGTCGTCGAGGCCGACCACGGCTGGTGGTTCCCTGAGCAGGACGGCAATGCTCCGCACCTGTTCGGCGCGTTCGACAGCAACATCAACAACCTCACCGAGAACTGCAACCCCGGGCCCTACAGCTTCGGCGCCGACTTCCGCAGCACGCTGTGCAAGATCTATCCCTGCACGCCGGAGAACAGCGCGGTCATGCCTGGCACCGAAGTCGTGGTGAACGGCGGTTTCACGAAGAATCCCGAATACGGCAACCCGGCGGTCGCCGCGTACGGCGAGCAACAGTAAGAGAGGGGGACGAACATGAGCAAGATGGGTCTTTTCATCAACTACGACATCTGCTTCGGCTGCCACGCCTGTGAGATGGCGTGCTCCCAGGAGAAGAAGCTTCCTGCGGGCGAGTTCGGCATCAAGATCGCCCAGTACGGTCCGCACAAGAACATCAACGGCGATTGGGAATACACCTACCTTCCCATTCCCACCAAGCTGTGCGACCTGTGCGCCGAGCGCACCGAGATCGGCAAGCTTCCCAGCTGCGTGCACCACTGCGAGGCAGCATGCATGGAATACGGCGACATGGAGGAGCTCTCCAAGCGCCTTGTCGAGCAGCCGCGCTCCGTCGTGTTCTCGCTTGACTAACTGATTGATCGATATCGCGCTCTTTGCCGGCGCCCCTCGGGGCGTCGGCAAGCGGGGGGAGCGCGGTAACATCGAACGATGTCGCTTCGCCGATGCGCGCGGGATTGCATCGGCGAGGTGCAACAATGAAAGGGGAAAAATGAACTACAAGATTATCGATGGCGAAAAGGTATACGGCTATCGCTGGATTATTCTGGCGCTCATGGGCCTTGCCTGCATCGTCGTGAACGGCTCCACGCTCGTGTTCGCGGGCATGGCCGGCATCCTTTTGAACCCGGCAGGCCAGTGGGGCTTCGACGCCCAGCAGTTCATGATGCTTACGAGCTGCTCGTATCTGACGGGCTTTCTGTTCTGCATGGTCACCGGCACCATGGCCGACCGCATGGGCATCAAGAAGGTGCTCGTCATCGGCTTGGTAATCTCTGCAATCGGCGCCATCCTGCGCATCTTCTGGGGCGGTTTCGCCGGCATGTTCGTGACGTCGGTCATCTTCGGCTTCGGCCTGGCCGCCCTGAACGCGAACTCCGCGAAGATTATCAGCCTGTGGTTCCCCGGCAAGATGATCAGCGTCGCCATGGGCATCTACCTCTGCTGCGCCACCGTCGGCTGCGCGCTCGCCGTGCCGCTGGCCGGCATGGCAACCGAGCCCACCCCGGTGTTCGCCGCGGTCGCTGTGCTCTCCGTGATCGTCGCCGTGCTGTGGGCAGCGCTCTACAAGAAGCATCCCGACAAAGAGCAGCTTATCGTCGAGCCTGTCGTGAAGCATCTCGGTGTCGTCGTGAAGTCGAAGAACCTGTGGGTTGCCTGCCTCGTCATCGGCTTTGTCATGGCTGCCGGCGCGGTCAACAACGGCTACCTCGTCGCTGCGCTCTCCGGCGATCCCACCGTCGGCGGCAAGGCACTCGACTACACCTTCGCGACGCTCACTTCGTCTATCTGCAACATCACCTGCTCGGTTGGCGGCATCATGTTCCCGCTCATCTTCTCGAAGACCCACAACGAGAAGTGGTGGCTCGTCGGCCTGTGCGCCGCGGTCATCGTCGGTATCGGCATCTACTGGTTCATGCTCGACGGTATCGCCACCGCTGTGGGCGTCATGATCGTGTCCGTCCTGGTCGGCGGCGTGCTTCCCCTGGCGAAGGCGCTCCCTGCCCAGCTTCCCGACATCAGCCCCGAGCACATGGGCGCTGCGGGCGGCCTGCATTCGACCATCCAGAACGCCTTCGCATTCCTGATCCCGTCCTACGTTGTCGCCCCGATCTGCGGCCTGAACTACGACCTGCTTAACGGTGCAGCGTATGCGATCCTGACGGCGCTCGTGCTGATTTCCGCCCTGTTCCTTCCGAAGCTTGTCACGGGAAACCGTGCCTCTGCAGCCGAGGAATCCGGCAAGTAAGACAACCTTTGCCTCGCAGCGCGTATCCCCCCTGTGCGCTGGGAAGGTCAAATCCCTCGCGGGCGGGACTTCGAAACCGGGGTCCCGCCCTTTTTGCTAGATAGGAGACGATATGTGCTGGGCGTGCAACCCCGTCTGCGGAAGGTGCAAGCCGCCGAAGCAGAAGGTCGCGACGTGCCCCTCGTGCGGCGCGGTCACGTTCTTCTCCAAGGGGGACATCCTGTCCGCAGAAAGCCTTCCTTGCCCCAAGTGTGGCAAGGAGCTGTTTGAGATGGTCGCGCCTGTCCCCATTTTGTGCCAGCGCAGCGGGATGAGGTGTGCGTGGCCTTGCGGGCAGAGCGACAAACCCGCGGATTCCGGCTTTGCGGACTGCCCGTACAACACGCCGGTCGCGAATTGAAACGGAAACGACAAGGTGAAGTGAGAGAAATCGAGAGGGGAGAGAAGATGACGAAGTACAACGAAGAGCTCTATCGAGGCGAGCGGCACTGGAAAGAGGGGGAATTCGACGTGTTCCGCTCGACCCATTGGTCGGCGCCCGGCTGCCACAACGGGTGCGGGCTGGTGTACTACGTGAAGGATGGCGTGCTCGACCACGTCGAGGGTGACCCGCGCGCCGCTTTCAACCAGGGGCGCCTGTGCATCCGCTGCCTGAATCAGCTTGAGGCGATTTACGGGAAGGACCGCGTCGTCCACCCCATGCGCCGCGACCCTGCCAAGCGCGGCGACGACGGTGCGTGGGAGCAGTGCAGCTGGGACGAGGCGTACGACCTGATCGAGGAAAACGTGCGCCGCATCCAGAAGGACTACGGCCCCGAGTCCATCGTCGGGCTCGTCGGCACCGGACGCGACGTGAACTGCCAGCTGGCGCTCACGTGCTACATCGCGTTCAAGACGCCGAACCTGGCGTGCGGCTTTCTGACGGGCGACTCGTGCATGCTTCCCCGCATGGCGGGCACGATGATTACGCATGGCGATTGCCCTGTCGCCGACATGTCACAGTTCTCCGAGCTGCGCTACGACGACCCTCGTTACGAATGGCCGGAAGTGTGTCTGATTTGGGGTAACAACCCGATTGTCTCGAACGGCGATGGCTTTTTCGGGCATTGGATCGTCGATGCGATGCGCCGCGGCGGCACGAAGCTTGTGGTCGTCGATCCCGAGGTCACCTGGCTGGCGGCGCACGCCGAGGTACTCCTGCAGGTTCGCCCCGCGACCGACGCGGCGCTCGCTATGGCGATGATCAATGTGGTCATCGGCGAAGACCTCTACGACCACGATTTCGTCGAGAAGTGGACCTACGGGTTCGATGAGCTTGCCGAGCGCGTGAAGGATTGGACGCCCGAGCGGGCGGCGGAAGTGTGCGGAATCGACGCGGAGGACATTCGACGCGCTGCGCGCCTGTTCGGCTCCGCTCGACCTGCGACGCTGCAGTGGGGCTTGGCGACCGACGCCCACGCCAACGGTGTTCACGAGGTGCATGCGATCATGGCGCTTTCGGCGCTGACTGGAAATCTCGAGGCCCCCGGCGGAATGCGCATGGCACGCCTTCCGTGGGATATGGAGCTCTCTTATTCGTGCGGGTGGAAATGGCTAGAGCCCGAGCTTCAAGCGAAGCGGCTCGGCAACACTATGTCCCCCATGCATCAGTTCGGCGTCACCGCGTGTGCCCAGGCAGACTGCATGCTCAACGCTATCGAGACGGGCGACCCGTACCCCATCAAGATGCTCTACCTCGAGGGCACCAACCCCATCACGAACATGGGAGCCGAGGCCCCGCGCGTGTACGAGGCCATGATGAAGATGGACTTCAACGTGGTGCTCGACTACGTCATGACGCCGACGGCGAGCGCCGTTTGCGACCTGTTCCTCCCCATCGCGATGGCCGCCGAGAGAACGTCGATTCGCGAGTGGTGGGCCCCGACGCGCGCGTGCATGCCCGTCGTCGCCCCGCGGGGTGAGGCGCGCTCGGACAACCAGATCACCATCGATCTGATCAACCGCTTGAACCCCGAGCTTGCGCACGAGGTCTTCCACGACATCACCACCGAAGCCGAGCTCTGCCAGTGGCAGATCACCTACAACTCGCACAACGCGCCGGAGGGGCAAACCTTCGCCGACCAGGTGGAGAAGGTCACGACGTGGCCGCAGGTTGAATACTATCGCCACGAGAAGGGCCTGCTGAGAACCGATGGCAAGCCAGGGTTCAACACGGCGACCGGTCGCATCGAGCTTTACTCGCCCGCGTTCGCGTCGTTTGGCCTCGACCCGCTGCCGAAGTA
>USJN01000062.1 GCA_900554945.1 uncultured Coriobacteriaceae bacterium
CCTCACGTCGAAAGACTCCATCCTGAAGGGCATGCCTTCAACCTCATGGTAGAAGACCTCGCCGTTTACGGGGCGACTATCGACCACCCTTCTTTAATCGCGTCCCGATTTGTGGTGCATCAAGGGCCATCGCCGGAACCGCCGGCCACACTTCTTTTCGAAAATCGGGTTGCGGGGGACAAATAATGCCGATATGTGAGTCCTCGAAGTAAATAGCGATTGCTCGCTCGAGCTTCTGCCGGCGTTTTCCCAGGTCGGAATTTTCGAAAGGAGGTTTGCCCTTTGCCGCTCCTCGCATATCGGCAAATTTTGTCCACGACGAGTCGATTTCGAAAAAGAAGGATTTAGGAGCGCAAGAGCAGCATCCCGCGAGCCCGCGCAGGCCATCACGTCCGAGCACCCGCACGCCGGGCTAGCGGACACGGACGATCTTGAACGCCGGGCTCGCGAGCGACGGGCTCGGGGCGTGTGGGCGCGCACGCACCCCGAGGGCCGCGCGCCGCCCCTGCGCGCTACAGCATCGCGAGCAGCTCCTCGTCGGTCGGGTTGTCGAGCGCGTCGATCAAATCGCGCACCTCCGCAAGCTGGCCTTCCACCTCGTCGAGCCGCGCCTGGATCCGCTCCTTCTCCGCACGCGCGAACATACCCAGGCCAGCGAGCTGTTTGCGCAGCTCGTCCTCTTCGGCGCACAGGCGCTTGCCATCAGCCATGAGCTCCGCCCGATCCGCCTCGTGCGCTTCCTGGAACGCAGCCGAGAGCCTTGTGCGCTCGGTTTTCAGCACGACGCCCGCCCTGGCCGCCACCTCCTGCGTGAACGACTCGGGAAAACGCTGCACGATGCTCTCGGGAATCGAGGCCGCATCGAGGCTGGTGCATCCGCGAAACGCCCGCGGCTCGATTTCCTCCACACTCTCGGGGATCACAACCTCGCGAAGTGCTTGACATCCCGAGAAGGCCTCCTCCCCGATCACCTTCAACGTGCTGGGCAGCTCAATCCGCTCAAGTTCGGTACAGCTCGCGAACGCACGACGCCCGATCGTCTCCAAGGCTCCAAATTGCACATCGACAAGCGAGGTGCAACGCTGGAAGGCGTAGCGGTTGATTTCGGTCACCCCGGGCGCCACGACGCGGGAAAGCGAAGTCGCGCCTTGGAACGTGGCGTCGTCGATGCAGCCGAGCGTGTCGGCGAACGTTATCTCGCGCAGCGAGGTGCAGTGTTGGAAGGCGCGCTTTCCCACCATGGCGACATCGCCCGGAAAGTCGACCTGCACGAGGTTGCGGCAGCCGTCGAATGCGGCATCCCCCACCTCGATGAGGCTTTGGGGGGCGCGCAAGGAACGCACCTCGCCCTTGAAGCGAAACGCCTTCGCCCCGATGCCGACGACACCGTCGGGCAGCACGGCATCGATGCGCTCATCCGGCTCGTCGGGGGTGAACTTCGCGACTATGATCTCGTATGCCATGGGTCTCCCTCACCTCGCGCACCAGGAAAGAAATCGCCCCCGATGAACAGGGGCGATATGCGATATCTTCTAGATTTCGGCCTCAACGACAGCGGCAATCGCCTCGGCGTGGGCCTTCGCGGCGTCCGCGTCCTCCGCCTCGACCATCACGCGAACCACAGGCTCCGTGCCGCTCGGACGCAGCAGCACGCGACCCGAATCACCAAGCGCTTCCTCGGCCTTCGCGACGGCAGCGGCAATAGCCTCGTTGCCTTCAACCGCATGCTTGTCGCGCACCCGCACGTTGATAAGCGTCTGCGGGAACTTCTTCATGATGGAAACGACGTCGGCCACCGGCGTGCCCGCGCGCTTCACCGCTGCGAGGAACTGGCAAGCCGTCATAAGGCCGTCGCCCGTGGAGTTGTGCTCAAGCAGGATCATGTGGCCAGATTGCTCGCCGCCGATGGCGTAGCCCTTCGCGCGCATCTCCTCGAGAACATAGCGGTCGCCCACCTTCGTCTGGACGACAGTGATGCCGTTGTCGCGCATCGCATGGACGAACCCGAGGTTGCACATCACAGTGGACACGACGGTGTCCTCGGGCAGGCATCCGCGGCGCTTCATGTCGAGTGCACACACCGCTTCGACCATGTCGCCGTCGATCTCGGTGCCGTCGGGCGTCATGAGCATCACGCGGTCGGCATCGCCATCGTGCGCCACGCCGACGTCCGCGCCGCTTTCGCGCATAAGCTGGGCAAGCGGCTCGAGATGGGTGGAACCGCAGTTCACGTTGATGTCGGTGCCGTCGAAGTCCTCGTTGATCGCGATGACCTCCGCGCCCAAGCGGCGGAAGGCCTCAGCGCTCGTGAGCGACGAGGCGCCGTGCCCCGTGTCGAGCGCGATGCGCATGCCCGAGAAGTCGATGCCCTGCGCGCGCACGCTCTGAACCGCATGCTCGATGTAGATCTCGCAGGCCTCGTCAACGGGAAGGGCAACGCCCACCTCGTCGCCAGGAAGCATCGCGGCGGCGTCCTCGCCTTCCGCACCCTCTTTGGCTCGAGCAGCAGCACCCTCGAGGCCGCCCTGCTTGATGAACTCCTCGATCTTATCTTCCACCTCGTCGGGAAGCTTGTAGCCCTCGGCGTCGAAGAGCTTGATGCCGTTGTACTCCGGCGGGTTATGCGAAGCGGAAATCACCGCGCCGCCGTCGGCGTGCAGCTCGCGCACGAGCAGCGCAACCGCAGGCGTGGGGATAATCCCCACCGAAAGCTCGGTCCCTCCCGCGCTCATGATGCCGGCGGCAAGCGCCGATTCCAGCATGTCGCCCGACAGGCGGGTGTCCTTGCCGACCACGATGTTCTTGCCGAGGAACACGGCCGCAGCCTGCCCTAAACGATAGGCAAGCTCGCAGGTGAGCTCGGTGTTCGCAACTCCGCGGACACCGTCGGTTCCAAATAGACGTGCCATAGGCTACTTACCCCTTTTAACGTGGCCTTGCTTGAGGCGAACCGCCCCTGAAGGTCGTTCTTCGTTGGTCATGCGCTCGTTGAGCTCGGCGGCGAACTCATCCAAATCGATGCCATAACGCTCGAGCACAACAAGAAGATGATACACCACGTCGGCCGCCTCATAGCGCAGGTGGTCGGTGCACGCATCAACGCGCTCGCCCGCGGAGGCGACCAGCACTTCATGGCCATGCGCATGGTGCTCCATAGCCCGCAACATCACGAGCTCGGACTCGACGTCCTTGGCGGCAAGCCCCACTTCCCCGGCCTCTTCCATCACCTTCTTGAGCGGCTTGTCGGCCGGCCCATAGAGAAGCTGGTGCGTGTAGCTTTCCTCGCCCGCATCCCGGCGAGCGCGAATCGTCGCAGCGAGCGCCTCGATTGTGGTTGCGATCTGCGAAGACGGGGCAACCTCGCCTTCGGGGACATACGTTTTCTCAGACATATGCGCCTTTCCTTGACCTGACGCCCCATGCGGATTGCGAAGGGGACAATCCCCTTATCCGCGAGGCTTCCTTGTCCTGCACGGGAAAATGACGAAAGGCCCCGAGATACCCAGGATCGCCCGTGCGCACGCTTGCGTACTTGGAAGGTACGCGCCGCGATGCGCAGGGGCAAAGCTGAGTGCCTCAGGGCCTCACAGCGTCAAGTGGATCCGCCGCCCGCGGGGGCGGCGGAGTGATTATTCCTCGTCCTTGTCGTCCTCGTCGGAATCGTCGGAATTATCCTCGTCATCGGCATGCTTCAAGCTGAAGCCGAAGTTGCCGACCGACCCGAGCAGCTCGTCGAGCTCCTCGAGGTTGCGATGGTAGCTGCGCGGAGGCAGCGCCTCGCCGAGCATGTCCTCGCCTTCCGTGTTGAACGTCGCCGGCTCGTCGCCGCCGATGAGGATGTTGTCGTCGGGGCTGAAGACCATATCGAGCAGCTGGCTCATGTCGTCGGAGGATGCCGAAAGGTCGTCCTCGATGACATAGAGCAAATCGTGCTCCTTCAGGCCCTCCTTGAGCTCCTCGATCGCCTTCACGCCGATGCCCTCGATGCGAAGGAGGTCCTCCTCGGTGTGGCCCACCAAATCGGCGACCGTCTCGATGCCCGCCTCGCTGAACTTGTTGGCCCAACGCTGCGAAACGCCCAGGTCGTCGAAGATGTACAGGCGCGCATCCTCGTCGGAAAGCTGCGGACCGCGATGCCCGAGCGACAGGCCCGAGTAGTAGTTGCCGTAGCTCGACCCCATGGAGTTGAGGTAGCCATCGCCGTCGAGCGACCAATCCTGCGGCTGCGGCAGAAGCTCTTCCACCTCGCGCAACGCGTCGGGAGCGGTGTCTGGCAGCGTATCGCCGATAACCTTGCCCGTCGGGCGGCCCTTGTAGGTAAGGCCCACCTCGCGGTAGCGCTTAAGGCCAGTGCCAGCGGGAATCGGCTTGCCGATGATGACGTTCTCCTTCAGGCCAACCAAATGGTCGGTCTTGCCCTCGATGGCGGCATCGGTGAGAACCTTGGTGGTCTCCTGGAACGATGCAGCCGACAGGAACGAGTCGGTGGCGAGCGAAGCCTTGGTGATACCCAAAAGCAGCGGCTGGCCGACCGGCGGGTTCTTGCCCTCGGCGATCAGAGCGTTCGCCTCGTTCTCAAACTCGTAGCGGTTGACCTGGCGGCCCGGAAGGAACTCGGAATCGCCCGCGTCGAGCACGGCCACCTTGCGCAGCATCTGGCGCGCGATGACCTCGATGTGCTTGTCGTTGATGTCTACGCCCTGGGACACGTACACGCCCTGGACCTGGGCAACGATGTAGCGAAGCGTCGTGTTGGGGTCGGTCAGGCGCAGCAGGTCGTGCGGGTTCACCGAACCCTTGGTGAGCTGCTGGCCAACCTTGACCTCGCCGCCGTCTTCCACGCCGGGGAACAGCGTCGCGCGAGCGGAAACGACGTACTCGCGGTAGTTGCCTTCCTGGTCGTGGATCGTGAGCGTCTTGGACGACTTGTCGCCGGAAACCTGCAGCGTGCCGGAGATCTCGGCGAGGACGGCCTGGCCCTTCGGCTTGCGCGCCTCGAAAAGTTCCTGAACACGCGGGAGGCCCTGCGTGATGTCCTCGCCCGCGACGCCGCCGGCGTGGAAGGTACGCATCGTAAGCTGCGTGCCCGGCTCGCCGATGGACTGAGCTGCGATGATGCCGACTGCGGTACCGATGTTGACCGGGCGCGCCGTCGCGAGGTCCCAGCCATAGCACTTCTGGCAAACACCGTGCTCGGCATGGCAGGTCATGACCGTGCGAATGGTCACTTCCTCGATACCCGCAGCGGCCATCTCGGCCAGCTGGTCCATGGAGGAGATGTAGTTGTCGCCCTCGAGGACCACCGTGCCGTCGGTGCCCACAGCGGACTCGAGCAGGCAACGGCCGATGAGGTTCTCGTCGAGCTCGCCCTTCTCGTTGTACAGCGGGTAGGGAACGCCCTCGGCGGTGCCGCAGTCGATCTCGCGGACGATAACCTCCTGCGCGACGTCAACGAGACGACGCGTGAGGTAGCCGGAGTCAGCGGTACGAAGCGCCGTGTCGGCCATGCCCTTTCGAGTACCGTGCGTGGAGATGAAGTACTCCAACACCGACAGGCCCTCGCGGAAGTTCGACTTAACCGGAATGTCGATCGTCTGGCCCTTCGTGTCGGCCATGAGGCCGCGCATGCCTGCGAGCTGACGAATCTGCTTGATGTTACCACGAGCACCAGAGTCGGCCATCATGTAGATGGGGTTGTAGTGGTCGAAGTTGGCCGACATCGCGTCGCCGACCTTCTCGTTCGCATCGGTCCAGATGTCGACGACCTGCTTGTGACGCTCTTCGGGGCTCATGAGACCCATCTCGTAATCCTCGTCGATGGCGTCGACCTTGGCCTCGGCATCGTCGAGAATCTCCTTCTTGTTGGGCGGCACCGTCGCGTCGTACACCGAAACGGTAATGCCCGCGAGCGTGGCGTAATGGAAGCCCGTCTCCTTCAGACCGTCGAGGATCGGCGGCACGTCGGCGAGGTCGTAGCGGTTGCAGACGTCCTCGACCAAGCGGCCGATTTCCTTCTTGTTCATCTGGTAGTTCATGAACGGGTAATCGTCCGGGAAGACGTTGTTGAAGATGATGCGGCCGATGGTCGTCTCGAGGCGCGTGCCAGCCTTGTGCTCCTCATAGGTGTGGAACGCGGTGGCAACCTGGGTGTCCTTCGGAAGGCGAACCCAGATCTTGGCCTGCAGGTCGACGTCGGCATGAGCGTCGTGCGCGTTCACGGCGTCCGCGAAGTTCACGAACGCGCGACCCTCGCCCGGGAAGTTGTCGCGAGCGGCGGTCAGGTAGTACACGCCGATGATCATGTCCTGCGTCGGCACGGTCAGAGGACGACCATGAGCAGGGGATTTGATGTTGTTGGCAGAAAGCATGAGCACGCGCGCCTCGGCCTGGGCCTCGGCTCCCAAAGGAACGTGCACAGCCATCTGGTCACCGTCGAAGTCAGCGTTGAACGCCGTGCAGACGAGCGGATGGAGCTTGATGGCCTTGCCTTCGACGAGCACCGGCTCGAACGCCTGGATGCCCAAACGGTGCAGGGTAGGTGCGCGGTTCAAAAGCACGGGATGCTCGACGATGACTTCCTCGAGAACGTCCCACACGTAGCTCGCGCCACGATCAACGGCACGCTTCGCAGCCTTGATGTTAGCGGCGTATTCGAGCTCGACCAGGCGCTTCATGACGAAGGGCTTGAACAGCTCGAGGGCCATCTGCTGCGGCAGGCCGCACTGGTGCAGCTTGAGCGACGGGCCGACGACGATAACCGAACGGCCGGAGTAGTCGACGCGCTTGCCGAGCAGGTTCTGGCGGAAGCGGCCCTGCTTGCCCTTGAGCATGTCGGAGAGCGACTTCAGCGGACGGTTGCCCGGGCCCGTGACGGGGCGGCCGCGGCGACCGTTGTCGAAGAGGCTGTCGACCGCTTCCTGGAGCATGCGCTTCTCGTTGTTCACGATGATCTCGGGGGCACCGAGGTCGAGCAGGCGCTTCAAGCGGTTGTTGCGGTTGATCACGCGACGGTACAGATCGTTCAGGTCGGACGTCGCGAAGCGGCCGCCGTCGAGCTGCACCATCGGGCGCAGGTCGGGCGGGATGACCGGGATGACGTCCAAGATCATGTCGGAGGGCTTGTTGTCGGACTTCAGGAACGCGTCGACGACCTTCAGGCGCTTGATCGCCTTCGCGCGCTTCTGGCCCTTGCCGTTGGCAATGGTGTCGCGCAGCTCTTCGGCAGCCTCTTCGAGGTCCATCGCGTCGAGCAGATCGCGCACCGCCTCGGCACCCATGCCGCCGGTGAAGTAGTTCTTGTAGTTCATGCGCATCTCGCGATAGAGCGCCTCTTCGGGAACGAGCTGCTTGGGCTCGATCTTCATGAAGGCCTCGAAGGCGTCCTGACGCAGCTGCTTGCGCTCGATGAACTCCTCGTGGATATCGGCGATCTCGGCCTCGACCTCTTCGGGGGTCAGGCGCTCGTCCTCGTCGATCTCGTCGATGAAGTCGTCGTCTTCCGGCACGTAGTCGGTACCCAGTCGGCGCGTCGCCTCGATAAGGCGGTCGCGCTCGGCATCGAGCTCCTCGAGGTCGGCGGCAAGCTCGTCACGAAGCTCGTCAGCGTCCTCGTCGCGGCCTTCCTTGTCGACCGAAGTGATGATGGAGCTGGCGAAATACAGCACCTTTTCCAGCTCTTTCGGCGGGATGTCGAGAAGGTAGCCAAGGCGGCTCGGGCTGCCCTTGAAGTACCAGATATGGGACACGGGCGCAGCGAGCTCGATATGGCCCATGCGCTCGCGGCGAACCTTGCTGCGGGTCACTTCGACACCGCAGCGCTCGCAGACGATGCCCTTGAAGCGCACGCGCTTGTACTTGCCGCAGG
>USJN01000063.1 GCA_900554945.1 uncultured Coriobacteriaceae bacterium
CCCGGCGTCCACTCGGGGGGCCACCAGCCATAATCGACGTTCACCATATCGTCGCGCATCTTTCGCACCTCTAGCACGAAGCGCGCGCTCCCCTTGTCGGTGGCAACCTCGACGGTGTCTCCCGCGCGAAGTCCCAGCCGCTGAGCCGTCGCGGGCGAGATTTCCACCGCAGGATGCGGCGAGGATTTGCGGAACTTCGGGTTGTTGAAGTACATCGACGCGTTGTAGGGCTGCTTGCGCGCGCCCGTGACCATCACCAGATGAGCTCCCCCGCACGCCTCGGCGCGTGCGACGAGCTCGTCCGAGCAAAGCGAGAGACACGGCGCAGGCTCGGGCAGGCGCTGGCCACCGAAATCGGGAAGGATCTCGCTTGCGAGCTCGATCTTCCCCGTGGTGGTGGCGAAGCCCCGCGGGTTGCCCGTCTCGTCGGGATACAGATACTTGAAGGGGACGGGCGGGCGGAAGTACATGCCGCGCTCGCAGTATTCTTCCCAGGTCATCCCCGCGCGGGCGAGCACGTCCTCAAGCGCATCCTTGAACGTCTCGTGCGGCCATGCCTCTGCCTGCCCCAGGCGAATCCCCAACGCGCGGAAGATGTCGTAGTCGCTTCTGCGCTCGTAGTACGGCTCGACCGCCGCGGGGCCGCCGTAGGCGATGTTCGCGACGCCGCCATGCTGCTGGAAGAGCGGGCGCTCGATCGCGCCTGCGCAGGGCAGAACGAAATCGGCGATCGAGGCGGTCGGCGTCAGGTAGTAGTCGATCACCACGATCAGGTCGAGGCCCATGAGAGCGTTGAACACGCGATGCGTGTCGGCATAGGTGAGCAGCGGGTTCGTCGCGTTCACGATGAGCGCGCGCACCGGATAGGGCTCGCCTGTCTCCATCGCGCGGAGTACGAGATCGGGATGAGCCGAGGTCATGTAGCGTGTCGGAAGCCTGCAACCCAAGCGCTCGGTCACCTTTTGCACCTTCGCGTAACCCTCGTAACACTGAAGCGGGGTGTAGGGAGTGTTCAGGCAGCGCGCCTTGTGCTCGGGCGCCATCTCGTCGGTCATCTCGAGCTCGACTTCCGTAGTGAAGTCGCTCATCTCGGTAATGATGCAGGCGCCGGGCTTGTCAACGTTTCCCGTGATCGCACGCAAGCAGCAGATCGCGCGGTGCGTGGGCGCCACGTTGCGGCCCGACTGGTCGATGCCACGCCCCGACACGAGCGCCGCCGCCTGGGCGCGTCCGAACCAGCGCGCCGCGGTGCGGACGTCATCGGCCGACACGCCGCAGAATTCGGCAACGTATTCAGGAGTGTAGCGCGCCACATGGGCAGCGAACTCGTCGAAGCCGTGGCACCATTCCGCAACGAAATTGCGGTCGTAGAGGCCCTCGGCGATGATGACGTTCGCGAAGCCGAGCGCAAGGGCGCAATCCGTACCCGTCTTCGGCGCGATCCACAAATCGGCGCAGGAGGCGGTCTTGGTGTAGCGCGGATCGATCACCACGAGTGGCGTGTCCGACTTTCCGATGCGGCGAATCGACTGCCACCAGAGCGAATTATCCGACTCGGCCGGGTTCGTTCCCCAGATGAAGACGCATTCCGTGTCGTCGTTGATGTCGGCCTCGATCGTCCAACCAAACGTGAGCGCGTCCATCCAGATGCGCGGGTTCCAGCAGATCTGCCCGATACCCATGTTGTTCGGCGAGCCAAACATGTTCATGAAGCGGTGCAGCGGCCAAAACGACGCATGCGGCCCGCCGATCATGGATGCAAGCGTTTCGGACCCATACCGGTCGCGCAGCTGCGAAAGGCGCTGCGCGATGTCGTCAAGCGCCTCGTCCCAGCTCACGCGCTCCCATTCGTTCGCCCCGCGCGCACCGACGCGGCGCAGGGGGTAGTTCACGCGGTCGTCCCCATCGAGCACGTCGAGGTTCATCTTCCAACGGCGGCACCCCGCGAGCACCTTCGGGTCGTAAGGATAGCGCGAAGGGTCGGGCTCCAGATCGACGACGCGCCCATCTTCCACCGTCGCATGAAACGCGCAGAGATACCCGCAGAAATGACAGTTCGTTTTGCGCACCTCGCGCATTTACGCATCCTCCTTCGCGGCTCCCTCGCCGCCGAGTCCAACGAAATTCCTCGCGCCTTGCCCCTGTTTCTCGACACCGAGGGAGTCATCGAACAGGAAACGCAGCTTCATATAGGCATCGGCATGATACCAGTCGATGCGCCAGTTGAAGAGCAGCTCGAGGTAGTGGAACACTGGAACCTCGTGCTGCGCCATCATCAGCTGGAACGTGCAGCTCACGCATGCCGTGACGATTGCGCTTGCTCCCAAGCGGCTCGCGTCCTGCCCATGCTCTTGCGCCTGGCTGTCGGCAAGCTCGGTCTTGCCGGCTGCGCGGGCGAGCGACCCGCAGCACACCGAGCGTTTGCGCACCTTCTCGCCCTCGACGAGCAGCTCCTCTGGCATAAGCGCGCGCAGCCCGTCGGCGAACTCCCCCGTCTTCTTGTCGGGGCACGAATCGTGCGGCATGAATAATAGCTTCTCGGGCGCCTCGCATGCCTCGGTGGGGCTGCCTGCCTCGTCATACCAGTCGGGATGGCGCCAGACAAGCTCACGATCGAGCATCTCTCGCGCGACAGTTGCATCGACGCGATAGCCCATCTGCGCGAGCAACAACGGAAGCGCAACGATTTCCACGCCCTGCGTACGCTCATCGCGAGCGAGAGCGCCCCGAAGTGCAAGCACGCAGTTTGGACACGCGGCAACGATGCGACGCGTGCCGCGGGCAGAGACCCGCTCGATAAGCTCAGCCTCGAACGAGCGGCGCCGCGCCGGTCCGTCGGGTTCGTACTGCAAGATCTTGCCGCAACAAAGAAGCGAGATGCCATCGACCTCTCCCGCTGATTTCAACAGGTCGTACACCGACTGCACGAGCGGCAACCCGTAGTTGATAAGCGAGCACCCTGGAAAGAACAGCGATGCGCAGGTGTTTGGCTCATCCGACCGTTCGACCATGAGCGCCTGCAACCCCGGGTAATCACACGTAATCGAGCTTCCCGTCAACGCATCATCGAACGCATAAGGTCCCACAGCGTTTTCCCTCCTCCCCCTGCCTTGATTGCAGAGTTTTCCATCATCAATGCGAATGCGTCCCAACCGCTTCGCCCTCATGTTAGAAAACTGCGCATGATACAAGGCGAACCCGACCTCGTGCAAGGTCGGGTTCGCGACATGCTCGATCAAGTACCCAGATTATACGACCTGGGGCACAAGCGAGAGCTTAGTACATATTCTCGCCGTAGGTCCAATGCTCGACGAACTCCGCATGGGGGTCGGCCGTGCGATTGTAGTAACGGTTCTCGCCCGGAATCTCGGCGCGCTCGTCGGAGTACACGCAGAGGTAACGGAGCAGCAGGCCGCCGCAGAGCACGAGGACGGGAGCCACCACGGTGGAAGCCGCGGAGTCGGCGCCGAAGACGTACAGGAAGAACGGGAGGACCAGACCGCAGACAATCATGCCGAGCCAGAACAGCGGGGCGGTCTTGCCGACGACCCAGCGACGGGCAACTGCCTTCTGGGTGACGTTGCCGGCGCCCAGGAAGGAGAGGATCATGATGAGCAGAACGGTAACCTCAGCGCAGACCAGGATGATGTCGACGACATGAATGATCTCGTGGATCTCCTCGGTGGCAGCAAGCAGAGCCACGGTCGGCTCAGCGAAGATGCCCAGCGACAGCGCGATAGCGGCGCAAGCGGTGGACAGGGCCGAGATAGTGAACAGCACGGGCAGTGCCGGGGTCGCCCAGAAGGAGTGAGCCTTCAGGGTCGAGAGCATGACGCCCGTGTACACCATGATGCCGAAACCGGCGATACCGGCGATCGTGGCGAACACCGGGGTACCGCCGCCGAACACGGAGGCGATGGCGCCCAGGAAGCCCCAATCAAGCGGCAGCACGTCCAGATAGCCGAGCAGCCAGAAGATGTCGCCGAACATGGCAATGACCAGGAGCGTTGCGCCCCATTTGATGATTGCCGTCGCCGTTGTCCACACTCGCCAGAACACAAGCGGCTGACCGAGCTCGAACACGAGGAAGAAGCAGCCGATAGCGAGCGCAGCGAGCGCGAAGAACATCGGCACGAAGAAGAGCGAGCCCGTGCCAGGGTTGACGATGAGGCTCATGATAGCCGTGAGGCACATGATGCCGCCGCCGAGGCCACCCAAGAACAGGTAGATGACAATCGGCGCTTCCCAATAATGATGCTTCATTATCGCTGACCTCCCAAATCCGGAATGTAGTAGACCTGAGGCTCCGTGCCGTGCTCGGTGAACAGGCGCTCAGTATGGAGCGAGTTGACGAGCTTCGACACTTCGCTGTTGGGATCGTCCAGGTCGCCGAAGATACGGGCCTTCTGATGGCACGTCTGCACGCAGTACGGCATCGAGCCGGGCTCCTCCGCGCGGCGGTCCTTGCAGAAGGTGCACTTGCGCACGAAGCGATGCAGGCGCGGGCCGAGCACCGAGGTGTCGCGCATGCCGTAGGGGCAGGCGTTGACGCACACCTTGCAGGCCATGCACTTCTTGGAGTCAACCCATACCACGCCGTCGTCGTCCTGCTGGGACGCACCGGTCGGGCAGCAGGGGACGCACTCGGGGTTGGCGCAGTGCATGCACAGCGTCGGGGTGTAGGTGCGATGGACGTGGGGCCATTTGCCCTGAGCGCCCTCGGTCACCACGGGGTTGTAGATGATATCGAGCGGCAGGTCGTTCCACGTACGGCAGGCAACCGTGCAGGAGTGACAGCCGATGCAACGACGCTGGTCGATGACCATAGCATAACGAGTCATTATCTATCCTTTCCTACTCGATAGCCTGATTATTCCTCGATGGCTTCGTAGCTCATCGTGTAACGCTTGCCCGTTTCCTCGTCGATGAGGCCGTTTGTGGTGGGGTCGTAAGCCCAGCCATAGTAGGCGTCATGGTAGACGTTGGTCGCAGGGTCGATCAGCCAACCGCTTTCGGGGTTGTAGATATAAGGCTTGTCACCGAGGCGGGCATAGCCCTTCTCGCGATCCCACGTGAGCTGCTCGGGCACTGCGTAGGGAGCGTCCTGGCCCGGGTACAGGCGAATGCCTGCGAGCTCAGCGATCTCCTCGCGCTCCATCGTGTACTTCTTGCCGGTAGCCTTGTCCATGAGGCAGTTCTCGGCGGCAACGTAGTACCAGCCGGTGTGAGCATCGACGTACTCGTTGGTCTTCGGGTCGATGAGCCAACCGGAATCGTCCAGGCGGAACTGGGTGGAATCCTGGTAGAGCGCATCGTTTTGCCACTGCCAGCTAAAGCCCTCGGGAACTTCCTTCGTGCAAGCAGGAGCCTCGAAGGGAATCTTCTCCCAGCGAAGCACGCGGTGCTTGAGGTCCTCGGGGTCGGTAGAGATGCCCGGGTTCTTCGCGCAACCAGGAATGGACCAGGTCTTGTCCTTGGCGTTCCACTCGTGGTCGGCCTCGGTGCACTTGTAAACCTTGCACATCAGGCCGCGGTTCGCCCAGGAGCCGCCCATCGGGTCGCAGTCCCACTCGTCGACAGAGGTGAGGACGTTGGTGTTGGACTCGAGGCAGCCGAACGGATTGTCGAGGTCGATGTTGGTGTCGCGCTCGGGGAACCACCAGCCACGCGGCACGAACACGACGCGAGGATCGACCTCGGGCTCGACGTTCGCGCGCATCTTGATGCGGCCGCGCTGGGTCTCGATCCAGCACCAGTCACCGTACTCGATGCCGAGCTTCTCAGCGAGCTCGGGGTTGATCGAGAAGTACGGATCCGGGTAGATGTAGCGCATGCCCGCCATCTGGAAGTGCTCGGAGTGGTGATACGGCATGAAGCCGCCGCCCGTGGTGAGCACGATCGGGTACTCTTCGGCGAGTTCCGGATTGTCGATGTCGTTCTCAGCGCAGGGCAGGTAGGTCGGCATGCCAGGATAGCCCAGCTCGCGCAGGATCGTGGAGTTGCACTCGATCTTGCCGGTCGGCGTCCAGAAGCCACCGCGCGTGACGTACTTGTTCTGGTGCAGCGGCGGATAGTACATGCGGATGTTGTTGACGAAGTCGTTCCAGTCGGTGCAGGGAAGACCCAGCGGAGCGATGATGTAGGAGTAGACTTCCTCTTCCGTCTCCCACGGCCAGTTCGCGGGATCCTGACCGCAGGCCAAGCCGAGCATGCGCCAGAAGGACATATCGGTGTGACGGTCGAACTTCGGCTGGATAGCGCGGCGGCCACCCATGACGGAGTCGGTCGCGCCGTAGTGCGTGACGATCGTCGGACGCTCGAGAGCGCCGGCGGCCGGGAACACGTAGTCGGAGAAGAGCGCTGCCGGGGTCATCCAGTAATCGACGGTGACCAGGAACTCAACCTTCTTCAGGGCGGCGAGCGTCATCTTGGAGTCGCCGTAGGAGTTCACCGGGTTGGTCGCGTTGCAGATGAGAGCACGGATCTGGTAGGGCTCGCCGGTGAGGATCGCCTTGAACACGCTCGGGCCGTGAGCCTCGCAGAACCACTCTGCGGGAAGCGTCTTGCCCCAGGTGCGCTTGGCATTGTTGGAGATGAGCGTGTAGCCGGGCCAAGAGGTCAGCTTGAACTTGTCAGAGCCGATCTGCTTCGCCTTCTGCTCCTCGGGAAGCAGCTCGTTGAGCTCGAGCTCTTCGTCGGTGATGAAGTTGAGGGCAGGGCCGGGCATGCCGTCGCCGCCGGGAACCTCGAGGTTGCCGGTGATGGCGCGCATGAGCTGACGGGCCTGGGAGCCGGTCGCGGACGCAGGTCCGAACTGGTCCCAAGAGCAGCCCCACTGGATGCAGCCGGGCTTGGTGGTCGCGTACATGCGAGCAGCCTTGCGGATGTCCTCCGGGTCGAGCCAGGTGATGGGGGCAGCCCATTCCGGCGTGTACGGAGCCATGTGCTCACGCAGCTCCTCGAAGCCGTCGCACCACTGGTCGACGAACTCGAAGTCGTAGAGGAACTCGTTGATGATGACGTTGAGCATCGCGAGCGAGAGCGCGGTGTCCGAACCCGGTCGCAGCGGCAGCCACAGGTCTGCCTTGCAGGCGGTTTCGGAGAAACGCGGGTCGACGTAGATGATCTTCATGCCCGCGAGCTGAAGGTCGGTGTAGCCGTGCATGGAGGGCAGCGAAGATGCGCCCGGGTTCATGCCCCAAAGGATGAGGCAGCGAGCAGCGCCCAGGTCGGTCTCAAACGGAGACCAGCCGGCGACGACCGTCTCGGCCATGAACGTCGGAATCCAGCACAGAAGTGCATTGTGGAAACCGTTCGGCGTGCCGAACTGGTTCAGGAAGCGGCGACGCGCCCAGTCATCGGTGCGGGTCGTGCCACCGGCGGAAGCAACCGCCTCAGCGCCCGACTCGGCCTTGATCTGGTTGAGTCGCTCGGCGACCTCTTTGATCGCCTGATCGTACGGGATCTGCTCCCACTTGTTCTCGCCCTTCTCGCCAGCGCGCTTGAGCGCGTGGTTGATGCGGGCGGGATGGTTGACGTGCAAAAGCGCGCTCGTTCCGCGGCAGCACAGACCACCCTGGTTGTTGTAATCGGGATCGCCTTCGATCTTGATTACGTCGCCGTCCTTGACATAGGCAAGGACACCGCAGTTGGCATGGCAGAAATAGCACTGCGTTCTGATGCGCTCGACGCCTTCGGCGAGTTCGCCGTTCTCGTCGTAAATGCTGACCTTATCAGCCATCTACCTTCCCCTCTTCTTCTCGTCCTACAGACACCTACTATTCGGTTCGTCGGGTTTTTGCGACCTGCGCATTGTCCGAAAGCGCACGGCACGCCCCGACGCGT
>USJN01000064.1 GCA_900554945.1 uncultured Coriobacteriaceae bacterium
TGTGCTGTCTTTCTTATTTTAGCGTTCTCGATTTGCGTGATGAGATTGTAGCACCTGCGTCTATTCGCCCAGTTTTTCCAACGCGAGCAGAGCAGCGCCGGTCGCTCCGACGATTTCGGGGTCCTCGCAGATGAAGAGCTTCTCGCCGATGAGCTCCTCGACCGCGCGCACCACGCCGGGGTTTTGGGCAACGCCGCCCGTCATCATGTAGGCACCTTCCAGGCCGACGCGCCTCATGAGCGAATACGCCTTGCCGGCAACGGCGCGGCAGACGCCTGCTGCGATGTCGGGTTTCTCCTCGTTGTTGGCGATGAGCGAGATGACCTCGGACTCCGCGAAAACCGAGCACATGCTGGCGATTTCCAGGTGCTTCTTGCTCCCGAGCGCCGCTGGCCCCAGCTCGTCGAGGCTGATCTCGAGCGAGCGCGCGATCATTTCGAGAAAACGTCCCGTGCCCGCCGCGCACTTGTCGTTCATCGCGAAATCGGTCACCTCGCCTGCGGCGTTCACATGGATGGCCTTGCTGTCTTGGCCGCCGATGTCGAGGATAGTGCGAACGTCGGGGTTGAAGTAGTGCGCACCTCGCCCGTGGCAGCTGATCTCGGTCACGTTCTCGTCGGCAAACGGGATGCTCACGCGGCCGTATCCGGTGGCAATGGTGCATGCGACCTGGTCAGGCGTGATACCTGCGCGCTCGAGCACTTCGCGATACGCGCGCTCGGCGGAGGCGCCCGCCTTAGCGCCCGTTCTGATGACGACGCTTGCGACGATCTTGCGCGCCTCGTTCATGACGACGGCGTTGGTGGAAGTCGAGCCCGAGTCGAGCCCGACGACGAAGGTGGCGGCTGTGCTCATAGGTGAGCCTTTCTGGCTTGCGAGGTGTTCGGTTTGCGAGGCGCCAATTGACTCGAGGAACGCCTCAAGCCGCGTGAGCATCTGCCCGCGGCTCTGCGCGGTGCAATCGGTTTCGAGCGCGAGTATCGGCGCAGGCGATGTCCGTTTAAGGTCGCTGTACTCGTAAGAATACATGTCGCAAAATTGCACGGCGTGGTAGACCAGCCCGTCGACCTGGGGAAGGACTTGGTCGAAGAAGGCTTTGCGCGGGGATATGTTCCGCATGCGTGCGCAGGGAAGCTGCGTGAGCACGTCGTGCGCATACTGGGCAAGGGTGTCCGTTTTTCGGGGCACGAAACGACGGATTGCGTTCGTGCAGGTGATGTCGAAGGCGATGTTCACGCCGTGCGCTTCGAGAATGCGTTTGATTTCGGCGTTCGCGCGTGCGCCCGCGATGCCTACGTTGGGCATCGTGGGGGAGAAGTGCGTCTGCGGTTGCAGGGCGTTGTCGACCTGCGCTGCGGTGGCTGCCGCGGTCGCGCTTCGCTCAGAAGCTTCGCAGCCTTCGCTCCATGCGGCCGAGTCCGCCGCCTGGTTGCTGTTGGCGAAACTTTGCGAGACGGAGCTCGACTTCGCGAGGCGGAATGAAGGCTGCGCAGCTTCTGAATGAAGCCTCGCCAAGTCGAGCTCCAAAGGTGAGTCGCAGTTCCCTTCCGCAGGGCAAAGGGTGCCGCCGAGCTGGGCGAACAGCTTCTCTTCCGAAAACGTTGCATTGGCAAACTTGCCGTATGCGGAAAGGAGTTCGGCCACGCGTCGCTGGTACAGCGCGCAGGCTGCCTCGCCCGTGTCGCGCGGCACGTCGAGCACGTGGATGAACAGGTTGGGGGCTTGTGCGTGCAGGGCGTCGGCGAGGCGGCGCATACTGTCGCAGCAGGTGGTCAGCACGATGCCGTCAAGGTTACCCGAAAGGACGGTCTCGAACGCCGCCTTCGCGAAACTGCACACGTTTGCGTGCATGCAAGACTCGGCAGCGTCGAAGCTGACGAGGCTCTCATCAGGCTCGATGCGCTCCATATGCGCGCCCATCGCCTCGAGCGCCTCGGCGGGGACGTATTTGCAAACATACCCGATCCTCATCGCGCACCGCCTTTCGTCTCGGCGGTCCCGCCTTGCGCAGTGCTTTCCTCGTTGACGTTTCCGCCCTGCGCGGCGCCTTCTGCCCGCTTCGCCTCGAGCACCTCGAAGAATGCCTCGAGGCGCGTCTTTATCTGCCCGTCGTGGCTGTTGCGCTCGTCGATGCCGTCGCCGTCGAGCTGCAGAAGCGGCACGCCAGCTTCGTGCAGGTGCTCGCGCAAAAGGGCGCTTCCGCCCGCGGACTGCTTGCATCCCCAGTGGCAGAAGTGAATGACGCCGTCGGCGTGTGTCGCGTCGAGCAGGCGGTCGACGAGTGCGAGCTTGCGTTCGTAGGGGCCGTTCATTGCGTTGCCGATGAGCTTTTTGGCGAGCGCGCGGAAGGGATCGGCGTCGGCGAGGTCGCTCATTGTGCAAAAGGCCATGTCGACGGCGACGATCTGATGGGCCGGGCTGTAGTCGAAGGCGGCTTTCAGGCTTTGCTGGTAGTACGGCATGAGGTGCACCCAAAGGATTTTGTCACCCTGCAGCCTCGGCGCGCGCTTGATGTCGTCCACCATGAAGCGCAAAAGATCGCGTAACTTCTCGCTTCCCGCCGAAAGCTGCATGGCGAGCACGAAGAACAGGTGGTGGATGAACTCGGCCGGGTAGAAGTGCTCCGCTTGCAGGCGCATGAATTCCCAGGCGAGGGCGTTTGTCTCGCGTTCGACTTCCAGAAGATGGGAAAGGCGGTTCTCGTCAAAGGGCACACCCGTCAGCTCTTCAAGGGTGCGCGCGAGCTCTCGCAGCTGGTCGGCGAGGTAGTCGATCGATGCGTCATCGTTATCGTAGGGCACATCGAGCAGCACCATGGGGACGTCCATCCGTTGCCCCAGTTGGCGGAAGGTGCTCAGGTTGCCGTCGCAGGCGCAGGAGGTGGTCACGGCGAGCCGTGGCGCATGCAGCACGGCCGTCTCCATCATCCCCATGACCGTTTTGTGGTACGTGCACAGCGTGGACGCGATGCCGGATTCCTGTGCGCGATCGATGAAGTACGGCGCTGCGTGGTATCCCGAGAAAAAGCTTGCCAGGCACTCGACGCTTACGGTTCCCAGCCCGAAGCATTCCATGATCTCCACCGGCGCGAACACGTTGCCCCATACGTAGTTGCTTTCATGTCCGAGCTGGTCGGAGACGAGGCCGAGTGTGTAGGCCTCCAGTTTGTGATAGCCGCGCGCCGCATGGAAGTTGGGAAGATGGCGCGATCCCCAGGTGTTGCCGCGAAAGCCGATGAGGGCATCTCGCCAGCCGCGCTCGGGGTCGGTCTCGCACGTGCGGCGCACGTGATCCATGTAGCGATGTATGGGGTCGGCGAAGGGTTTCACTCTGATGCTTTCTGTTTTGCCTGCTCGCGAAGCGATTTGAGAATCGCTCGCTTGCGGGCTTGCTTCTTGTCGTAGGCTGCGCGCTCGGCGCGATGCTGTTTGAGCTCCGCCTCGGCGGCGGCGATTTCCTCGGCGTGCTCGACCCGCGCGGCTTGCTTTGCGGCTGCTCGTTGAGCTTTGCGCTCGGCCCGTTCGGCTGCGGCCTCCGCATCGCTTATGCGGCAACCGCAGTAGTTTTGGCGATACATTCCAAGCGCGCGGCTTCGGCGCGTGGCCTCGTCGTAGTAGGGGCGGAAGTCCTCGAAGACGCCTGCAACTCCGGCGCGCTCGGCCGCTCGCTGCACTTCTTCCTCGATGACTTGGGTGTATTGATAGGGGCTTACGGAAAGCGTGGTGCCGATGCCGTCAAAGCCCTGTTCAGCGGCCACCCGCGCCGTTTCCTCGAGTCGCAGCCGGTAGCACGCACGGCAGCGTGCCTCTCGGCGCGCGGGGTCGACGGAGAGGACGTCGGCACGAAGGGGCGCGTCCTCTCCTGTGGCCGATTGCGCTTCCTTGCGTGCGGCTCGGACGTCGGCGAGCGCTGCGTCTCCGATACGCCCCGCAGCCTCCTCCCAGCTGGCAGGGTCGTAAGGGCCCTCGATGACGGGAATGCCCTCGCTTCTCGCCCAGTCCTCGAGCGTGGCGAGGCGGTGCGCGTACTCTTCGCGTGGCGCGATGTTCGAGTTCGCGTAGTAAATGGCGATATCGTGCCCCGCCGCTTGGAGAAGGCGCACGGGCTCGAGCGAGCATGGCCCGCAGCATGCGTGCAAAAGCAATTTCATCTGCGGCTCCTCTCGCCCTCGTGAATTCAACCCAACGATACTAGCACAGGGCCGAACTCAGCCCGTGCCGCCGCTGGCGAAACCGCCAAACCTCGATGTTTGCAAAGACGTGACGCACATGCTTTCGCCCCTCGTTTTCCGCACTTTGCATGTTTGGCGTCGCGCTCGGCAGCCGGGGCGTTCCACTCTTTTATACTGTTGTTCGTATCGAATGTGCGGTCCGCCCGTTGGGGCGGCCTTTTTCTGGGAAGGGTCTTTCATGGCGAACACGTCATATCGCGCGATATTGTTCGACCTCGACGGCACGTTGTGCCCGATGGAGCTCGATGAATTCTTGGGCGGGTACTTCAAGGACATCGCCCGTTTTGCGGCTGAGCAGGGGGTCGACGGCGAGAAGTTCGCGCGTGCGTTCGGTGCAGGCGCTTCTGCTATGGCCAAGCGCGAACCCGGCGGGAAGACGAACTACGATGTGTTCTGGGACGCGTTCTTCGCCGTGCTCGATCGCGACGCGGCCGATTGGGATGCGATGTTCGCAGGCTACTACGAGACGAGGTTCGGCGCTATCGGCGCAGATGTTCAGCCGGATCCGGCAGCGCGCCGTGCCCTCGAGGTGCTCGTCGCGAAGGGGTATCCGCTTGTGCTGGCGACCCAGCCGATGTTTCCCCGTCGCGCGGTCGAGTGGCGCCTTGCATGGGGTGGCGTAGGCGACGCGCCGTTTCGCTACATTTCCACGTACGAGAACTCCTCGACGGTGAAACCGCAGGTGGAATACTATGCGGAGGTTCTCGCGAATTGCGGGCTTTCCGCCGACGAAGTGCTCATGGTGGGTAACAACACGCTCGATGACTTGGCGTCGGCCGATCTTGGCTGCGACGTGTACCTGGTGACCGACCACCTTATGGACCCTAAGGGCCGTGGGCTCGACGGCGTGAAGCATGGAGCGATGGTTGAGTTCGCGGCGTGGGTGGACGACCTTCCGACCTGCGATGACCCTGCGACGATCAAGGGAGGCGCGAACTAGTATGGCGCTTTTCGACTGCACGTGCGACGCTCAGAGCGGCAACGCCCGCGCGCTTACTTTCACGACGGCGCACGGCGATTTCCACACGCCCATGTTCATGCCCGTCGGCACGTCCGCCACGGTGAAGGGAATCACCCCGCCGCAGCTTCGCGAGCTGAAATCCCAGGTGGTGCTTGCAAACACCTACCATCTCTCGCAGCGCCCTGGTGAAGACGTGGTTGCGGAAGCCGGCGGGGTGCACAAGTTCATGAACTACGACGGGCCGATGCTCACCGACTCGGGCGGATTCCAGATCTTCTCGCTTGCCGATACGCGCAAGCTCGACGACGACGGCGTCACCTTCCGCTCGATTTACGACGGCAGCTATGTGCGCTGGACGCCCGAGGAGAACATGCGCATCCAGGAAGCGCTCGGCGCCGACATTGCCATGCAGCTCGACCAGTGCCCGCCGTACCCCGCGACGCGCGAGTTCGTCGAGCGCGCGGTCGACCTGTCGGCTATGTGGGCGCGCCGTTGCCTGGCGGCGCACAAACGACCTGATCAGACGCTCTTCGGTATCGTGCAGGGCGGCATGAACCTCGATTTGCGTCTGGAGAGCATCCGTCGTTTGCGTGAAATCGAGGACGAGAGCCTGGCTGCCGGCGGGCGTCGCTTCGGTGGCTTCGGCATCGGCGGCTACTCGGTGGGCGAGGACCATGAGACGATGTTTGAGACGTTGGGCCAGGTAGCGCGTGCGCTGCCCGACGATCGCCCGCGCTATCTCATGGGCGTGGGCAACCCGACCACGCTCGTGCGCGCGGTGGGCGAGGGCGTTGACATGTTCGACTGCGTGCTTCCCACGCGCACGGCCCGCATGGGCACGGCGTTTTCGAGTCAGGGCCGCATGAACATGCGCAACGCCAAGTACACGCGCGACTTTACGCCGCTCGACCCCGAGTGTACATGCCCGACCTGCCAAAATCACACGCGGGCCTACATTCGCCATCTTGTGAAGCAGGACGAGATGCTCGGCGGCATCTTGCTTTCCATTCACAACCTGCATTACTTGCTCGACCTCATGCGCCGCGCGCGCGAGGCCGTGCTCGCCGATGCCTATGCCGAGTTCGAGGCACAGTGGATGGCAAGCCCCGCGGCGAAGGACTACTAGGGCATATGCCGCCCGACGCCGAGGGCTGGCGGCGTTGGGCGGCTTCTTCCGTCGACGAAACTTGCATATTTGACAAGTTTCGTCGATGCGATAGTCAAAACTTGCAAATCTCCCAAGTTTTGACTATGGGATAGAAATCGTGAACATCATCGACTTCCTTCTGCATCGGTAAGCCGCATGCGACCCTCGCAGGCTTTGCGAGTCGGCGGAGGGGCTCTTACAGCAGCTTAATTGCGGCGGCCCCGAGAATCATGATGAGGACGCCGAGTATCTTCTGCCTGTTAACTGCCTTTTTCGGAGACTCGAATATCCCGAAATGATCGACCAGAATGCCGCCCGTCGTGGAGCCGACCAAAAGAACGACAACCGTCATTCCAGTTCCTATGATTCTCGACAGATAGACATTTGCGAGAACGTATAGTCCGCCAAGGATTCCGCCAATCCACATCCACCAGGGGTTTTTAGCCGGTCTCTCTTCCTTTGACTCTGGTTTCCCATTCTTTAAGCGCAAGACGATGCAGATAATTGCCAGCAATATAATGCCGACGGCGAACGAGATGACGGATGCTTTTATCGGGGAACCTGCCGCTACCCCAAGGTAGCCGTTAACGGCAGTTTGGGTTGCAACTGCCATTCCGCTAAAGACGGAAAACGCTCTCCAGAGCCATAAAGAGGCCGGTGCTGCTTTTTGCCGATTGGTGCGGTCCGCCTTGCTTTTTTTCGCCGTCGAGACCAAAACCACGCCGAGTAGCACCAGCACCGCACCTGCAATGCGAAACGCGGTCAATGATGTTTGCTGCGAATAGAACAGTCCGAAATTATCAATGGTCAATCCCATTAAGATTTGGCCGAGAACCGGAAGCACGACCGTCTGCACTCCGCCTAATTTCGGAAACAGCAAGATGTTTCCCGTCAGAAACACCACGCCGCAAATGCCGCCGATCCAGATCCATGCGGGCTCATTCAGCAATTGTGCGAAAGGGATATGCAGCCCCTGCCCGGTGACCAGCAACAACGCTGACAGAAACAATAACCCTACAAGAAACGACACCAGGGCTGCGTTGAAGGGGGAGCCGACTTTTTTCCGTAACCTTGTGTTTACGCTCGTCTGTATGGGTAAGCCGACACCTGCCAGAAATCCAAGAATAATGGGCATACTTCTCATCTTTCGTCGGCGCAACGTTGTTCGGGGTCGCGCTCTTGCGACTTTGCGGCCATGCTGAGGTCGATATCAGCAGCATAGCGCACCCGCATCGGAATGCAAGCATCCTGACGACGGGGGCGCTTCCCGATGATGTCCTTCGGCGTTTTGCCAAGCTTCTTTACCGCAATTTTATCTACCTTTAA
>USJN01000065.1 GCA_900554945.1 uncultured Coriobacteriaceae bacterium
TCGATCGAATGCACCGCATCGGGGCAAAAGAGGGACGGCGAAGGTGGCAAGCGAGGTTCTGAAGAAGGGCGGCGAAGTGACGAGCGAGGTTTGGGGGGAGACGCGCGGCTTCGATTTCGAGGGCATGCGCTTTGGCGTGAAGGCGTGGCGTGCTTCGGCGCCGGATGCGAGGGAAGGTGGCGCCCTATCGGTCCCGATTGTGCTCGTTCACGGCTTCGCGCAGCAGGCTTCCACCTGGGATGATGCGGTGCGGCTGCTTGCAGGTGCGGGTGCTGAGTGTCTCGGTTTCGAGCTTGCGGGGCATGGGAAGAGCGCTCGCCCGACGGTTGGCGATGTTCCGGGTCGCGAGGCGTTCGACCTGTGCTTCCAGGCGCGAGCGCTCCTTGCTTTCTGCGAAGTCGTGGCGCATGTTGCGGGAAGGCTCCCCGTACTGGTCGGCTATTCCATGGGCGGGCGCGTGGCGCTTCAAGCGGCGTGCCTTGCTGCGGACGACCTGCGGGGCGGCGGCGAGCTCGACCGCACTGCGCTCAGAAGCTCCGCAGCCTTCGCTCCGCGCGGTCGAGATCGCCGCCTTGACGTGGCTGGCGCTTGCCAGCGGGATGTGACAGCGAATGCGGCGCGGATGTCCGCTGCTGTTCCCTTCTCCGCGCTCGTTCTTGAAAGCGCAGGACTCGGCCCCGCTGACGCCGCCTCGCGAGGGGCGCTTCGCGAGCGCAACTTCGCGTGGGCCGCGCGCGTGCGGGGCGAAGGGGTGTCCGCTTTCATGGACTGGTGGGCGGGCCTGCCCTTGTTCGAAAGTCAGCGCAACTTGGACGATGAACAGCGAGAACGACTTCGGGCGGGACGTCTTGCCAACGACGCGGAATCGCTCGCGCTCTCCTTCGAGCGCGCAGGCGCCCACGCGATGCCCTCGCAGGGCGAGTCGATTCGCGCGCTTTGCGAGTTGGCTGCGAGGGGCATTCCCGTAAGCTATCTGGCAGGGGAGCTTGACGCGAAATATTGCAAGGTCGCCTCCACCCTTCAGGCAGAATCCCAGGGCGCAGTTTCGTGCCTCGTCGCTCCCGCTGCAGGCCACAACATTCACCTCGAGCAGCCCGAGGTGTTCGCATCGATTTTGAAAGAAGTGGTCGAATCGTGCACTCCCGAACCCGCGGCCCCATGACATACCTCATCGCGGTATGATATAGAAACTTGCGAAACAGGAATCATTCGAAGCGAAAACACAGAACCAAACATTGTCAATCGCCGGCATGGCGTCGTTTTCCCCTGAGTGCGAAATCGGCGTCGTGAAGCCGATGTCTCCGTTGCGGGGCGCGCCAACCGTTTCGCGTCCTGCAACGAATCAACGATATGCCACGAAAGGACAGCTATGGATGACGTAGCTTGGAAATCCGCCAAGCAATATCGGGAAATCAAGTACGAAACCGCTGATGGGATTGCGAAAATCACCATCAATCGCCCCGAACGGCGCAACGCGTTCACCCCGCTTACCGTGACCGAGATGTACGATGCGTTCTCCGTGGCGCGCGATGACGCGTCAATCGGCGTCATCATTCTGACCGGTGCGAACCATGGTGGCCGTCACGAAGATGAGGCGTTCTGCTCGGGCGGCGACCAGAAGATCCGCGGCAACGGCGGCTACGTGGGCGAGGACAACATCCCTCGCTTGAACGTGCTCGACCTGCAGCATCTGATCCGCGTGGTGCCCAAGCCGGTCATTGCCATGGTGAACGGCTACGCTATCGGCGGCGGGCACGTGCTGCACCTGCTGTGCGATTTGTCCATCGCTGCCGAGACCGCCAAGTTCGGCCAGACGGGTCCCCAGGTCGGCAGTTTCGACGCCGGTTACGGCGCGGGGTATCTGGCAAATGTCGTGGGCCAGAAGAAGGCGCGCGAGATTTGGTATCTCTGCCGCCAGTACTCCGCCGCCGAGGCGCTCGAGATGGGGCTGGTCAACAAGGTCGTTCCCTTCGAGGAGCTCGAGGCCGAATGCGTATCGTGGGCGCGCGAGATGTTGCAGTTCTCGCCGACGGCGCTGCGCTTCATGAAGGCGAGCTTCAACGCGGCAACCGATGGGCTTGCGGGCATCCAGCAACTCGCCGGCGACGCCACGCTTTTGTACTACACCACCGACGAGGCGAAGGAGGGCCGCGACGCGTTCAAGGAGAAGCGGGCGCCCGACTTCACTCAGTACCCTAAGTTTCCCTAAAGCCAAGCGACCCGATGCCTCGTGCGTCGGGTCGCTTCTCGTTTGCTTTGTCCGCCCAAGTCGCTGATGCGGCGTCCGAAGAGAACAGTGGTCCGAACTCGCGATGATCAATGCGTTCGAAAGCTTGGTGAGATTGAATCCCGATGGAGTCTTCTTCACGTTCGTCGCTCGCGACGGCTCGGAGCATTCGTGTACCTATCGCCAGGCCAGGCTCACGGCGGCGACAATCGCCCGTCGTCTGCGGAGCAAAGGGGTCGGGCGCGGCGACTGCGTCTCGGTCGACCTTCCGAACTGTCCGGAGTTCATCTTTCTCGCCCTGGCCGCGGGGTACGGGGCGTTCTCGCTCGTCGTGCTGAACAATCGTCTCACATCGGCGGAGAAGCTTTCGCGCCTGTTCGATCTGGAAAGCTCGGGCATTCGCGTGGCGTGTCGCATCGACGAAGCGCGGGCGGAAACGCTTATGGACCACGTGGCGGACGACCTTGCGGGGGTGTCGAGGCTTCAAAGCGGCAGGCGCGTCATCATGAGCGCCGAGCGCGATGCGGTTTTCGAGGCCACCCATTTTGCGGAAAGAGAATCGCACCTGTTCAACGACCAGGAACGAGCGCTCGTCCTCTTCACGTCGGGCACGACGGGCAAGCCGAAGGCGGTGCCGTCGACCTGGCGTATGCTCACGGCCGCCGCTGAGTCGTCCAACGCGGTGCTCTCGGTGCGGGGTCGCGGTATGTGGCAGGTGGCGCTCCCCCTGTACCATATTGGGGGCTTCGAACAGGTCGTGCGCAGCATTACGAACCGCACGCCGTTTCGCCTCTACGCGCGTTTCGACGCGGCGCGAATTCTGAAGGACGCCGCGCGCGTCGGTTTCACCCATATCTCCGTGGTCGACAAGATGCTGCAGGACATGCTCGCCGTCGAGGGGGGCGGCCCCGCACTTGCCGCGTATCGCTGTATCCTGCTTGGCGGCGGCGCGCTCAATCCTGCCACCATCGCCCGCGCGCATGAGGCGGGGCTTCGCCTGTATGCGAGCTACGGGATGACTGAAACCTGCAGTCAGGTTGCAAACAGCCTGATAGATGGGTCGTTCACGGGTGGTATGGAGCTTCTGCCCGGCTACCAGGCGCGTATCGTCGAGCCCGACGGGCGCGGTTTCGGCCGCCTGGCGGTGTGCGGGCCGGGCGTGCTGTCGAACTACCTGAACGCGCGCGCTGCCTTCACCGCGGACGGCTTCTTCCTCACCGGCGATGTGGCGGCTCTCCACGAGGGCAAGATTTACGTGAAGGAGCGCACCACCGACATGTTCGTCTCGGGTGGGGAAAACGTCTATCCCGCAGAGATTGCCGACAAGCTCATGGCGATTCCCGGCGTGGCGGACGCCTACGTGTTTGGCGCCCCCGACCCCGTGTGGGGACGGCGTCCCGTGGCGTTCATCGAGCGCACGAGCGAGGTTCCCGAACGTGGTAGTCGTGACCAGGATTATGACAGGCTTTCCCCGGTGAAGACAGCACGCTTCGGTCGCGAGGTGATAAAACCGCAGGTAAGACGGCATATCCCGAAGCCGCTCGCCCCCTCTCGCCCGAGTGACCGCGAATTCGTCGCCTCCGTCCACAGCCAACTCGAAGACGTGCTCTCGAAGCTCTATCGCCCCAAGCAGATTTTCGTCATGGAAAGCCTGCCGCGGCAGGGTATCGGCAAGATCGACCGTGCCGCCATCGAGCGAATCTACTCGGAATGCCTCGACGTGCGCCGCGTGATTCTGCATCGTGTGCGTATCCCCTTCAAAAAGCCGTTCGTGACGGCGAAGGCGACGCTTGAATTCCGCGAGTCGATCATCGTGGAGGTCATCGATGCGAAAGGGCGCGTTGGCCTGGGCGAATGCGTCGCATTTTCCTCTGACTGGTATCTTCCGGAAACAATCGAGCAGGATATTGAGGTGCTGCGAGGCACGCTTGCGCCGAAGGTGATTGGCGAGGTCTTCCTTCACCCGCGGGAGGTCTCCGCGGCGTTCGCCTCCATCTCCGGGATGGAGCGCTTCCCGCTCGCTTGCGGCGCAATCGAACCTGCGCTGTGGGACCTTTACGGCAAGATTGTGGGGAAGCCCCTCGGGCGCTTGCTTGCCGAGGAGTACGATGTGATCGAGCGCGCTGCGCATCGCGAGCGGGTGCACGGGAAGACGAGGGCGCCGTTTGGGAATGCGCGCGAGGCTGCCGTCTCGGCGGGCGCTGTGGTCGGTATGGGCAGCGTGGAGGAAACGCTCGATTCCGTCTCGCGCTGCGTAGAGGCGGGCTATTGCCGCGTGAAGCTCAAGGTTGCGCCTGGTAGCTTGGGTGTTGTCCGCATGATTCGCCAAAAGTACCCGCATCTGTTCATCACGCTCGATGCGAACCAGAGCTTCACGGACCGCTCGATCGCCGAGCTCCGCGCGCTCGATCCGCTCAACGTCGCGTGGATTGAGGAGCCTATCGATTTGACGCCGTGCGGTGGGTCGACCGCCCGGGCTTTTGCGCGGCTGGCGGCGCTGCAGCGGACCATCGCCACACCCATCTGCCTGGATGAGTCGTTCGTGAACGAGCGTGAGGCGTACCAGGCGCTTTCATATCCTGAGCTGCGATGCTTCGCGGTGAAGGTCGCGAAATTCGGGGGCGTGGAGGCTGTGCTCAAGTTCATCTTTGCGGCGCGTTCGCGCGGGCGCGAGGTGTGGATGGGCGGCATGTACGACACGGGAATCTCGAAGCGCATGCACGCGGCGTTCCAAACGCTCGACGAGGTGGTGATGCCGGGCGACATTGGGTCGACCTCGCGCTACTTCGACGTCGACGTGACCATGCCCCCCTATACCGCCGAGCGCGGGAAAGTGACGCTGAACCGGGCGGGGTACGAGTTTGGCCTGGGATGCAGCCTGTGCCCCGAGGCAATTTCGAGCGTGCAGACCGACCGCATCGTGATCGAGTAGCGCAGGCGGGGATGAGGCGTGGCTGAGCGCTTTGACGCCGAGCTCCACCTCAGTCCGCGTTCCGTCGCAACCTGCGTCCCTTCATCGCTCGTTTACCGTCCCATCTGGTTAACTTGGTGAACAAAATGGCAACAAACGCGTTCTCGAATGCGGAATATGCCATACTTCAAGATTAAAAACGTCGCTTGAAAACAAAACGCGCCTTAAGGAGGCCCGCATACCCGATGTCCATAGCTGTCAGCCTGATTCTTGTCGTCTTCTTCCTTTTGATGAACGCGTTTTTCGTTATCGCGGAATTCGCCATGGTGCGCGTGCGCAAATCGCAAATCGAACTCGCCTACGATGAGGGCAAGCGCGGCGCGAAGAACGCGAAGACCATCACCGAGAACGTCAACGCGTACCTGTCTGCCTGCCAGCTTGGAATTACGCTTGCTTCGCTTGCTCTCGGCTGGTTGGGCGAACCTGCGATTTCGGCGCTCATCCGCCCGCTGTTCGTTCTGTTCGGCCTGCCCGATGCCGTCATCTCGGTAATTGCGGTCGCAATCGGATATTTCCTCATGACGACGTTGCACGTGGTCGTGGGCGAGCTTATCCCCAAATCGTTCGCCATCTTCGCGACGGAACGCTACGCGCTTATGACGGCGACCCCGCTTCTGTGGTTCTACCGCATCACCTACCCGATTATGCTTATGTTCAATGGCATCACCAACGGTGTCGTGCGTTTGACCGGGCACGATCCGGCCAACGAGCACGATGTGTACACGGGCGAGGAAATCAAGCTGCTCATCGACGAGTCCACGGAAAGCGGGCTTATCGAGCCTGAGCAAAACGAGTACGTCGACAACATCTTCGATTTGGGCGACAAGGACGCCGAGGCAATCATGACGCCGCGCATCGAGCTGACCTGCCTCGACATGGAGGACTCGCTTCAAGAGAATCGCGAGCTTGCCGAACGCTACAAGTACACGCGCTATCCGGTGTGCCAGGGGAGCAAGGACCACCTGGTCGGGTTCGTTCACGTGAAGGACCTGTTCATGATGGACGCCGACGCTTCGATGGAGGACCTGCCCATCCGCGAGCTGTACGCAGTACCCGAGAGCATCCCCATCGCGAAGCTCTTGCAGCTGCTGCAGCGCCGCCATACCAAGATCGCCGTGGTCGTGGACGAGCACGGCGGCACGGCGGGCATCGTTACGATGAGCGACATCATGGAGCAGATCGTGGGGCGCGTCGATGACGAGTACAGCCACGGTTTGGCCGACGAGATTGTGAAGAAAGGCGACGGTCGCTACTTGATTGACGGCTCGCTTTCCATCGATGACCTGGAGGATCTGCTCGGATTCCTTCCTGAGGAAGCGAACGAATGCGAAACGGCGGCAGGCATTTTGCTCGCCGCGTTCGACCGCATCCCCGAAGAGGGGGACACGGTGTCGTTTACCGGTCGCGACGCGAAGGCGACGTTCACAGTGGCCGACATGGATCGCCACCGCGTCGATAAGATTCTCGTGCGCGTGGAGCAGATTCCCCGCGAGGATGCTGAGGAATAGCCTGCGCGTTGGCTGCGGTGGGAGTATTCTCGCCGCAGCTTTGCTGTGGCAGCGAGAACGTGATAGCCTGGCCCCTAAAGGTTCCTAGCGAATATCCATCCCAACGAACCGCTCAGCGTTGTGCCAGGTCATCTTTTCGAAATCGGCTTTGGAAAAGTCGAGTGACTCGAACATCTTGAACTCTTCTGAGGGGTCCCACATGGGGAAGTCCGACCCGAACAGGATGCGGTCGGCGCCGTAGATTTCGCAGAGCTCCCGCGTGCGGCGACGCCCCAGAAACTTCTGCGAGCTCGACATGTCGAGGAAGCAGTTTTCGTTTTCCAGATATTCGACAGCCAGGTCGAACACCGACCAGCCGCCGAAGTGCGCCGCGTCAACGACGAGGTTCGGGAACTCGTGCAGGATGCGCTTCATGCGGCGCGGGTGCGAGAAATCGGTTCGGTAGTCGCCGCAGTGCATGACGAGCGGCATGCGGCCCTCGATCAGCTCGTAGATGCGCATGAGTCGATCGTCGTCCATGTTCACCTTCTGCGTGTCGGGATGGAGCTTCATCCCTCGAAGTCCCAGGCCAATCGCACGTTCGATTTCGGCCTCCGGATTGGGATAGTCCTGATGCATCGCCATGAAGCCGACGAAGTTGGGGTGCTTTTTGCATTCTGCCGCGATGAAGTCGTTGATGGACTCGACGTTGGAAGGCTTCGTCGCTACCGAATAGATGATATGATGCGTGATGGGCGAGCCCTCCACAGCGGCGAGCATTGCGGGGATGGACCCCTCCTTGAACATGGGGTACTGGTAGAAGTCGCCCACGCTTTCAGCGGCGCGGAGCGCGATTTTCTCAGGATATACGTGAACGTGGGCATCGACGACGG
>USJN01000066.1 GCA_900554945.1 uncultured Coriobacteriaceae bacterium
AGCGCGATCCACAAGCACCCCGCCGTCAGACACATCGAGAAACCGAGAAGCCCCACGAGCAGCGTGTACGGGGTGATGAGCCCCAGAAGAGGGACGCCTGAGTAATCCCCGTTCGCCGCCATGGGAATACCCGCGAACGCATTGCCCACGGCAACCCCGAGCAGAAGCGCCGGCAAGAACGATCCCACGATGAAGCACACGTCCCACACGCGCGACCAGCTGGCGTCATGGGCGCGGAATTCGAGCGAGACGGCGCGTACGATAAGCCCGAAGAGCACGAGCATCACCGCGAGGTAGAAGCCCGAGAACGTCGTGGCGTATGCCGCGGGAAACGCCGCGAACAGCGCACCGCCCGCCGTGAGCAGCCAAACCTCGTTGCCGTCCCACACAGGGCCGATGCTGCGGCGGATATACGCGCGCTCGGTCTCGTCCTTCGCGAGGACCGGGTAGAGCACGCCCGCGCCCAAGTCGAATCCGTCGAGCACGAAATAGCCCGCGATTAGCACGAAAATCAGAAAGAACCACAGTATCTGGAGAATCGTCATTACTGCTCACCACCCTTTTCACCTGCACCGGCAACCGCAAGATTCCCATCGGCCGCCTTCACGGCACCCTCATCGGGCCCCTGCTTCACGAAATGGGAGATGACGCGCACCCAGCCGATGAGAAGGAACAGGTACACCGCGAGGAACAGCGCCAGCGTGATTAAAAGCTCGGGCGCCGACACAGATTGGGAAATCGCGTCGTTCGTCAGAAGAGCCACGCCGTCGGGACCGGTCGTCGAAGGATAGACAACCCACGGCTGACGGCCCACCTCCGCCGTGATCCAACCAACTTGAATGGCCACGAACGGGAACAGCGGCGAGATGACGAACAGCTTCTGCAGCCAGCGCATCGAGCGGACGCGCCCCCCGCGCATGGTGAAGACAATCGCGAGGATCGCCGTCACCATGATGAGCCCATACATGGCAACCATCAGGTGATATGTTTGGAACACGAGGTTCACGGGCTGATCGGCGACGTTCATATCGGAGTACTTCCCCTCCTGCGCGAGCGAATGCAGGCCCTTGTACTCGGTATCCCACGTGCCGGTTGCAAGGAAGCTCGTCCCGCCGGGAATCGCGAACGGGGTGATCACTTTCTCGTTTTCCTCGTCCACCCAACCGAATGCGTAGAGCGGCGGCACTTCGTCGTTGTACATGCCCTCCATCATGGCGAGCTTGGTGGGCTGCTCTTCGGACACCTGAACGGCGGACGCGTGCGCGGTCACGATCATGGCGCACGAGGCGACGATGCCGACAACAGCACCGATGCGCACCGTTTTCATGGCGAAGTCGGTGTGCTTGTTCTTGAGCAGGTACCATCCGCCCAAGGCGAGTGATGTGAACGCACCGATGATCAGCAACGCAACGATCACGTGGAAGTAGCGCGGGGCAATCGAGGGGTTCATGGCTGCTGCGAGGAAGTCGGTGATAATAGCCTTCTTCCCATCGGCTGCGAGCTCGGCGCCGGCGGGCGTCTGCATCCACGAGTTAGCGATGAGGATCCAGAGCGCACTCAAAAGGGAGCCTGCCCACACAAGCCATGCCGACACGGTGTAGAACTTGGGCGAGACTTTGTTGCGGCCGAACAGCAGCACGCCCAAGAACACCGACTCCAGGAAGAAGGCGAACAGCGCCTCTGCGGCAAGCGGGGCGCCGAAGATGTCGCCTACAAAGCGCGAGTAATCTGCCCAGTTCGTGCCGAAGGAGAACTCCATCGTGATGCCCGTCGCCACACCGATGGCGAACGTCGCGGTGAAGATCTTCACCCAAAGGCGCACCGCCGCGCCGTCCTTCTCGTCGCGCGAGCGGTAGTACTTCGTCGCGAAAATCGCCGTGATCAGGCCCAGCCCGATCGAGAGCGGGACGAATATGAAGTGGTACGCAACGGTGAGCGCAAACTGGATACGTGAGAGCAAAGCAACGTCGGTCAAGATATCCATAACGCAACCCCCTCCTCTTCGCATATGCGATGGTTGATTATTGGATGTCAGGATAGCACATTATCGATAACAGTTCTCATTATTATTGGGAACTATTTTCGATAATGTCACTTACAGGAAATCCCTCTGCAAGCGAACAGCAAAAGCCTAGCCCCGTCGCGCGCAGTAGCCAAGCGCCGTATATGCGAAATGTTGTCGGGAAACCCTACGGCTGCAAAGAGTTGCTATCCGCAGAGCGAAGAAACGCCGCCTTGACATCGGCAATCGAATAGAGGCTGCCGAATGCGCAGATAAGGCCTTCGGAGCCGGCGATTTTGCGCGCAGCAGAGACGGCATCGTCGAAATCGCCCGCAACCTCAACCGTTGCGCGAGCGCCGAGTTCACCGCATGTCTCGCGAATCGCCTCAGCGAGATCGGCCGCATCGAGAGCACGCGGATTAGGCGGCGTCACGCACACGAAGGCACTCGCCAGCGGCGCGACTGCCCGTAGCATCGAGCGATAGTCTTTATCGGCAAGAATGCCCACAAGGAATACTGGCCGCTTATCGGGGAAAACATCCCGCAGCGAATCGACGAGCACGCCCGCGCCCTGCGGGTTGTGGCCGCCATCGATCACCACGGTCGGCATACCCGCCGGTTGATCAAGCGCCTCGAAGCGCGCAGGCCACCGCGTTTCGGCAATTCCGCGCGCGATAGCCTCATCAGGAATCTCCCAGCCGCGCTCGCGCAGCGCACCAGCTATCTCGATAGCCATCGCCGCGTTCGAGGGCTGATACGACCCCAAAAGCCGCGTTGCGTACTCCCGCCCGCGATACGAGAACTGACGCATGGGAAGAGTCCCCTCAACCTGCGACATGGGGGTTCGGTGGACATCAATTGACGAACTCGCCTGGAGCTTCTGCGTGGGGACGGCGTGCTCCGCGCGCAGTTCCGCAGCGAAGCGAGGACTGTCTGAGCACGGAGTATGCCCCTCATGCTCAAGAGCGGTGCCACGAGCCAACAGCGCCGCGCCCCTCGTCACCTTCCCCACCGAAAGCAGCGAGAAATCAGGCACGACAAGCTTATCGCCCACGCGCCGTGCCGCATCTTCCACCACTTCCATGGCGGAAGGATCCTGCGGCCACGACACCACGGTTGAACCCTTCTTCACGATGCCCGCCTTCTCGTGGGCAATCTCGGCAAGCGTGTTGCCGAGCAGGTTCGTATGGTCGAGCGCAATCGACACGATTGCCGCAACCTCGGGCGCAGCGATGACGTTAGTGGAATCGAGCCGACCGCCAAGCCCCACTTCGAGCACCACGATATCGCAGCCGACGTGCGCGAAATGCACGAGCGCCACAGCAGTCATCAGCTCGAACTCGGTGGGGTGCTCGCCACCTTCCGCTTCCATCGCCTCGGCACACTCCCGCACACGAAGCGTTGCAGCCGTGAGGTCCTCATCCGAGATGTTGCGCCCGTTCACACGGATGCGCTCATGGAAGGTCTCCACGTAGGGGCTCGTGAAAAGCCCCGTCTTAAAGCCCGCCTCCGCAAGGATTGACGCCGTGAAGGCGCAGGTCGACCCCTTGCCGTTCGTGCCGGCGACATGGACGAACTTCAAGCGGTCCTGAGGGCGCCCCAGCCGATCGAGAAGCTCGCGGATGCGCTCAAGGCCGAGCCGGGACGTCAGCCAACGAGGCGTGTTGATGTATTCGATTGCGTCGAAAGGCATGCTTCCACCTTTTTAGAGAAGTTTTTGCTGCGAGAACGATTCATTCTCTTTTGCTGGAGAAGGCTGCGGCGCAACCTCCAACTCATCAGGGGGAACAGCAGCGACCGAGCGCACTTGCGGCACCCCGTCTTCCCCACCTGGCTGCGAGCCATCGGGGGCAGCGACAACGATACCCGCCTGTCGCAAAAGCTCGCCGAGCGTCGCAAAATCGTTCTCCAACGCCTCACGCTTGCTGCCGTCGTAGAGCGCGGCCGCGGGATGGTAAATCGGGAAGACGCTGAAGCGGCCCGCATGCTGCAAGGTTCCATGCAGCCGCGTGATTCCCACCTCGGTCTTCAGGATGAACTGCGTGGCGAACTTGCCGAGCGTCACGATGAAGTCGGGCATGATGGTTCGCGTCTGTTCGCGCAGGAAAGGCGCGCACAGCTCGATCTCCTCAGGCCTGGGGTCGCGATTTCCGGGAGGGCGGCATTTCAGCACGTTCGCGATGTAGACGTCGTCGCGGGAAAGCCCCGCGATCGCAAGCAGGTCGTTGAGCATGTGCCCGGCGGCGCCCACGAATGGCTCGCCCTGTAAATCCTCATTGCGACCAGGCGCTTCCCCCACGAAAAGCACACGGGCGCGAGGGTTTCCCACCCCGAACACCGTTTGCGTGCGCCCCTGCGAAAGCGGGCAGCGGCGACAAGCTTCCACCGCGGCGCGAATCTCGGGAAGGGGTATGTGCGGCTTGCCCATCTATACGTACACCTTCGGCAGGCGCATTCCAAAGGCGCAGGCCAGCTCGTAGTGGATCGTGCCGAGCTTGTTCGCCATGTCGTCAAGCGTCACCACGGAATCTCCCTGACGGCCGACGATGACCACCTCGTCGCCAATCTGCGGGTCGAGGCGGCGGCGGGTGCCGTACGTGCGCAAGTCGACCTCGAACATGCACTGGTCCATGCAGATGTTGCCAACCTGGCGCACGCGCGTGCCGTCGACGATGAAGTCGGTGCGGCCGGAAAGACCGCGGTTCAAGCCGTCCGCATAGCCGACGGGCACCGTGCAGATCTTCACGCTGCCGGGGCTGCGGTAATTCAACCCATAGCTCACGCCCTCGCTCATGGGAAGCGTGCGCGTGTCGGTGATGCGCGCATGGACGCTCATCGCGGGCTTGAGGTTGATCATCGAGCGCGTCTCCTGGCAGGTGTGCAGACCGTAGAGCGACACGCCCCACCGCACCATGTCGAAGTGGACCTGCGGATAGCGGACCGTCGCGGCGGAGTTCGCGCAGTGCACGATGCCAGGGTCGATGCCCACCTCGCGCAGTGCGGAAATCGCCTCCGTGAAGCGCTTCACCTGGATGCCGAAGTCGAGCGTTCCCTCGCAGTCCGCCGTCGCGAAGTGCGTGAACGTGCCCACCAGATCGAGCGCACGATGGAAGCTCACCTTCCGCATGAAATCGACCACATTGTCATAGCGTACGCCGATGCGGTTCATGCCCGTGTTCACCGCCAGGTGGAACGGTGCGCGAATGCCGTACTCGTCGGCCTTCTCGGCGTAGGCGATGGCAAACTCGGGCGTGTAGATGGACGGCATGATCTTGTAGGCGAGCAGCAGGGGCGCCGCCGTAGCAGGGGGCTCGGACAGAAGCACGATCGGGGCTCCCACCATGCCCTCGCGCAGCTTGATGCCCTCGTCTACCGTAGCGACGGCCAGGTAGTTCGCGCCCGATTGCAACGCGGTCTTCGCAACACGCACAGCACCGTGGCCGTACGCGTCGGACTTCACCACGGCGAGAAGGCGCGTGCTCGGCTTGATGAGCGATCGCGCGACACCGACGTTGTGGCGGATGGCCGAAAGATCGATTTCCACCCATGACCAGCGACGATCGGTTTCAGGAATCAGGGCGAGCTGGTCGGGATCGAACACGGGCTTTTCCGCCTGCTCATCCTGGGCGCCAGCCGCGCTCGTCTGATCGGGGGCCATCGCGCCAGACCTCCGTGCAGATTGTTGTTGCTGCTGTTGAGCTTTGCGAGCGAACCCCGTGAAGCCGTTGATGAGCTCCTCCACCGCTTCCAAGCCTTTCTCGTAACCTGTTATCGGTAGCAAAGTATAGCACTCATGAAAAACGCGCCCGAGCAATCAGGCTGTTCGGGCGCGTTTCGAAACAAAGCGGAAATAAAGCGGCAGAGAAATTAGTGCCCGCCGCCGGCCATCATCTTCACCGCATGGGGAAGCGCAGCGAGGATGCCGTCCCAATTCTCGCGGGCGGCCTTCTCGCTTCCCGGCAGGTTGATAACGATGGAGTTGCCGCGCTGCATGCAGATTGCGCGCGAGAGCATCGCGTAGGGAGTGATCTGCAGGCTGTGGTAGCGCATAGCCTCGGCGATACCGGGAACCTCGCGCTCGCACACGTCGCGCGTCGCCTCAGGGGGGTTGTCGCGCGGGGACAAGCCGCTTCCACCGCAGGTGAGCACGATGTCGACTTTCAGGTCGTCGGTGCAGCGCTTGATGGCGGCGGCGATGCCGGCGCGATCGTCCTTCACGATCATGTGCGTACGGCAGGCCCAGCCTTGCTCCTCGATCAGCGACTCAAGCGCGTCACCTGCGGTATCGCACTCAGGACCGCGCGTATCGGAACAGGTGATGATGGCGAATACCGGCTTCTCGACACTCATGGTTTTATCCTTTCATCTTCCATCGACGCCTCTGCGGCGCGAAATCGTAGGGTTTTTAGATCAGCACTTCCTCGGAGACGTCGAGCAGCATGCAGTCGATCATCGAACCTGCCGCACGAGACTCCAGCCCCTCGGGCATGATCGCCATGCAGTTGCTGCGCTGGATCGGCCCGAAAAGCCCCGAGCTCTGGTTCTGCGCAGGGGTGACCAGATAACCTTCGTCGTCTTTCGTGAGCGTCGCGCGCAAGAAAATGCGGCGCGGATCCTTCTTCTTGGCGTCCTGAGACAAACGCGCGCGAACGACGGGGCGGTTGAAGTGGCTATAACCCTGCATCTTGCGCAGCGCCTGGCGGACGATCATCTCGAAACCGCAGTACGCCGCAGCGGGATTCCCGGGAAGGCCGAAGACGGGCGTACCCTTCACCAGGCCGAACGTCTGGGCTTTGCCGGGACGCATGTTCACGGTGGTCATGAGCAGCTCGCCCGTTCCCTCCACCACCGGCTTGATGAAGTCGAAATCGCCGTTTGCGGCACCGCCGGTCGTGATCACGAAATCATAGGCTTCCACCGCGTCGAGAACCGTCTTCTCAAGCGCCTCGTAGGTGTCCTCCACGATGGGAAGGATGGTGGGAATGCAGCCTGCCGCCTTCGCACATGCCGCGATGGCAAGGCTGTTCGAGTTGCGGATCTTGCCGGCAGAGGGGACCTCGGAGGGGTCGATGAGCTCCGACCCGGTTGCCGCGATAGCGACCTTCGGGCGTCGATAGACCGGCACCTGCAACACGCCGCACCCGGCAAGGAAGCCGACGCCGGCGGAGGTGATGACCTCGCCCGCATGGACGATGACCTCGCCCGCATGGGCCTCTTCGCCCGCTTCGCGGATGTTGTTGCGCAGCTTGGTCGGGGCGGTGAAGGAAACGCGGCTGCCCGGCTTGCCGTCGCCCGAAACGACACCGACGATCTCGTACTTCACCACTGCATCCGCGGCGTCGGGAACGGGCGCGCCCGTCATGATGCGCACGCACTGGCCCGCCTCAATCGGCCCGTCGTACACCTCGCCTGCACCAATCTCGGCAATGACGTCGAGTTCCACCGGCTCGTCCTCGCTCGCACTCTCGAGCTCTGCCGCATGCACCGCAAAGCCGTCCATCGCCGAATGCGCGAAGGGCGCGATGTCGATGTCGCTCGCCAAATCGGCGGCCGACACACGGCCCAC
>USJN01000067.1 GCA_900554945.1 uncultured Coriobacteriaceae bacterium
CCGCCGACGCGAACGCGACGGATGCCGATTCGACCGATGCTTCCCTCAACATCGAGAGCGCCCCGAGTGGTGTCGAAGCATCGTTCGGCGAAATCGTGAATATCCGCACAAGCAAGGTCTACACCGACCTTGCTCTCGCCGCGGCCGAGGCGCAAAGCGGCGACAGGCTCAAGCTTGGCGAGGGCAACTACACCCTCTACAAAGTGGCTTCCGAGGGCCACACCAAGGGCAAAGACCTCACCTTTGAAGGCTCCGGCCCCGATAAGACAAGCTGGAACATCGGTGCAGAGGTGCCCGATCCTACCTATTTCGGCACCGAGTACAATGGTGACTACTCCTTCGACGGCGCCGGTACCGTGACGTTCAAGAACATGACGCTTCGTTCCGGCAGCGCCAACTATCTCGGCTTCATTCGCGCCGACAACACCGTGGTCGACGGTTGCGTCGTCGACGGCAAAACCTTCTACTGGGGTTACCAGAGCGCCACATTCACGGACACGACGTTTAACGCCCCTAGCGGCGACTATGCGATTTGGACCTACAGCTCGCCGATTATGACGTTCAATGGCTGCACGTTCAACGCGAGCGGCAAGGTCATCAATGTCTACACCGATGCCGGCGCGGGCAAAAACAACATCACTGTGAACGTGAACAATTGCACGTTCAATTCGAGCTCGTTTTTGGGCCTCTACAAGCAGGCGCTGAACATCAACGACTCTAATATGGGCGACTATAAGTACGTCATAAACTTCACTGGAAATAATATGGTCACGGCCGAGCGCGACAAAGCCACGTGCACTCAATTGTTCGGTTTCGGCGGCAAGTCGGGCAACAACACCGGGCGCAGCGATGTGTCCATCGGCGGTAAACTCGTGTACTCTGGTGGCAAGATGCTTTCCCACGATTACACCGATGGCGAGCATGAGGACAACTTCGTCGATCAAAACGACTACGTATGGGAGCAGAAGGCCGATGGCTGGTACTGCACCGGTCACGCCAAGTGCGGCTACTGCGGCTGGCCGCTCGAGGAGATCGTGAAAGCTGAGCTCACGACCGAGACCAGCTGCACCGAGAACGGCAAGGACATCTACACTGCCAACTTCCAGCACAAGTGCTTCGCGCCCCAGACAAGGTCCGACGACCTCAATCCGCTTGGCCACGACTGGGCCGCGCCTGTGTATACGTGGGCCAAGCAGGGAGACGACTGGTATTGCACCGCCGAGCGCGTCTGCAATCGCGACGCCAGCCACATCGAGAAGGAGACCGTGAAAGCGTCTTATAAGGTGACTGTCCCCGCCACTACCGAAAAAGAAGGCGAGGACACCTATACCGCCGTCTTCGAGAACCAAGCGTTCGAGACGCAGGTTAAAACCGAGCCGATCGCGAAACATTCGGCAACGCCGAGCGATTCCGGCAACCCTTCCGACCCTGCCGATTCCGATAATCCCTCCAAGAGCCCAGATACCGCGCAATCCCAGCTAGACAAGACGGGGGATGCAACCCTTGTTGTTCTGCCTGCGGTTGCGGCGATTGCGGCCGGTTCTGTGCTCTGCATCGGCTTTGCCGCTCGACGTCGTAAGAGCCGCTAAGGCAAGCAATTCGATTGATGGCGACCTAAGGGCCGTACGGGAATGCTCTCGTACGGCCCTTGTGCCCCTCATGGATTTTCAATCAGGTGAAACGCCGTGTGATAAAATCAGTCGTTACTTGAAACAACTGTGACCTCAAGGGGTTTTGCTTTTATGTCGTTTATGGATTGGTTCTCGAATCTTACAGGCCAGATGGGCACCGACATGGCCATCGACCTTGGAACCGCGAACACGCTCGTCGCGATGACGGGCGAGGGCATCGTCATCAATGAGCCCTCAGTCGTCGCCATCGAGAAGAGCACCCATCGCGTTCTCGCCGTCGGCCACGAGGCGAAGAACATGATCAACCACACGCCCGAGGCGTTCTCCGCCGAGCACCCGCTCAAGGACGGCGTCATCGCCGACTACGACGTGACGGAGGCCATGCTCTCGGCGTTCATCAACAAGGCGGCGGTCCGCAAGTACCCGTGGCAGGCCAAGCCGCGCATCGTCATCTGCATTCCCTGCGGCGCCACGTCCGTCGAGAAGCGCGCTGTCTTCGAGGCCGCCATCCAGGCGGGTGCCCGCCAGGCGTACCTTATCGAAGAGCCGATGGCCGCGGCGATGGGCGCCGATTTGCCCGTTACCGAGCCGACGGGCTCCATGGTGGTCGACATCGGCGGCGGCACCACCGAGGTGGCCGTCATCTCCTTGGGCGGCATCGTGACGTCCTCGAGCCTTCGCCTTGCGGGCAATCGCATGGACGAAACCATCGCCATGCACCTGCGCGATCTGCTCGGCATCAAGATCGGCGAGCGCACGGCTGAGGTCATCAAGATCAAGATCGGCTCCATCCTGCCCTTCGAGGACGGGCGCGAGCGCGACATGATCATCTCCGGCCAAGACGTGCTCACTGAGCAGCCGAAGGAAGTTACCATCCAGTCCGAAGACGTGCGCCAGGCACTTCAGGCACCGTGCGAGGAAATGGTCATCCACATCAAGGAAACGTTCAAGAAGACGAACCCCGACCTGGCTTCCGACATCATCCAGAACGGAATCCTGCTCACGGGCGGCGGCGGCTTGCTTTCCGGCCTCGACCGTTATCTGTCCGACAAGCTCGAGATTCCCGTGTGGGTGAGCGAGACGGCGCTGACCAACGTCGTTACGGGCTGCCTGAAGGTGCTCGAGACGCCCACGGCGCTCAAGCAGACGCTCATGCGCTCGAAATAGGTGCTGAACAGCTTTTATGTCGCTTAATTTCCAAAACAGAAACGGAGCATCCGCCAATCGGGTGCTCCTTATCGTTCTGCTCGCCGTCTCCCTCGTGATGGCGACGGTGTATTCCCGCGAAGGGGAGTCGGGGCCTTTGCACGCGATTCAGGGCGCCGTAAGCTCGATCGCTGCGCCCCTGAAATTCGTCGGCGCGTCCGCTTCCTCTGGCGTGAGCGATGCCCAGGATGCGCTCACTGACGCCTCCGCTGACGATGCGACGCTCACGCAGCTGCGCGAGCAGAACGCCGAGCTGCGCGAGCTTGTCGCCCAGACCGAGGAGTATCGCCAGGAAGTCGAGCGCCTCGAAGGGCTCCTCAACCTCAAGGAAAGTTCAGGTGCCGAAGGAATCGGCGGCCGCATCATCGGGCGCAACACCGACGCGTGGAACCAGACGGTCACTATCGACGTGGGAACTTCCTCCGGCGTGACGACCGGTCTTACCGTCATGGGGCCGAACGGCGTGATCGGGCAGGTGGTTTCGGCGCAGGCGAACTCCTCGACCGTGCGCCTTTTGAACGACCCGCGCTCGGGTGCGGCGGCGCTTATCCAGTCGAGCCGCGCGGAAGGCGTGGTCAGAGGCTCGCTCGACGGTTTGCTCTATCTTGAAAACATCGATTCCGACGTGCAGGTCTCGGTGGGCGATGTCGTGCTCACGTCGGGTCTGGGCGGAAGCTATACCCGCGGGCTGCTCATCGGCACTGTCGTGAAGATCGAGGGCGCGCAAAACGACGCGAGCCGCCGCATCGTCGTTTCCCCCAACGATGCCGCGACGTCGCTTGAGGAGGTCCTCGTCGTCACGAGCGCTTCCGAGAGCTCGTCGGACTCCTCACCTTCGTCTTCCTCTTCTTCCTCGCAATCGAAATCGTCGTCGAGCACGGGAGGTGCGCAGTAATGAACGAACCGATCACCGTCGTGCCGCGCATCATCGGCGCGATCATCGCCGTGCTGCTCCAGATTGCGCTCGCTCCTAACATTGCGCTTTTCGGTGTGGTCCCTAACTTCATCATGGCCTATGTGCTCATCGTGTCCATCGTCTGTCCCGACCAATCGGGACCTGTATTCGCGTTCGTTTTGGGTCTGCTGTTCGACCTTCTGGGTACGGGCCCTGTGGGAGCGATGGCGTTTCTGCTCACCGGCGTGTCGTTTCTCGCGAAGCGCATCTTCATGCTGGTGAACAACGACACGATCTTCATGCCGCTGCTGCTTGCCGCCATATCGACGCTCGTCATCGAGCTTCTCTACGCTGCGTTCATGATGGCCTTCGGCGCGGGCGTGAGCGCCCTCGATGCGTTTGTCTTCCGCGCGCTGCCGGGCACCGTCTACAACTTCCTTGCGGCGCTTATCTTCTACCCGATCGTCGTGCGTTTCCTGGCGCAGCCGATTCAGCAGCAGCCTGGAACGCCGCATCTTCGCTAGGGGGCCCGCATGCTGGTAGCCATCATCGCAGCAGTGGTCGCGGCGCTCGTTGCGGCTGCGATCATCGTCGTCGTGCTCTCCGTGCGCAACCGCACGAAGACTCCTTACGCGAACAGCGGAAAGAAAGAGGTGCAGCAGCTCTCGACCGTCGGCGTCGGCTCGAGCGGGGGCTTCGCCCGTGGCAAGGGCGCCTCTTCCCGCCCCGAGTCCGAGGTGCAGGTGAAAAGCGGCCATGCCAATTCGAAGAAGCCTGCCGACAGCTTGAAGGGCCGCTTCACAGGCGTCAGCATCTTCTCCGTCGCCGTCTTCGGCACCTTGGCGGCGAAGCTGTGGAGCATGCAGATCCTCTCAAACGAGGATTACTCGAACAAGGCCGCGAGCAACCTTTACACCACGGTGTCGACGCCCGCACCGCGCGGCTACATCTACGACGCCGACGGCATCGCGCTTGTGAAGAACCGCTCGAGTCAGACCGTCCTCGCCGATGCGGACGTGGTCGACGACCACGACGTTGTTGCCCGGCTTTCGGCCGTCCTCGGCGTTCCCCAGGCAATCGTGCGTCAGCGCATCCAGTCGACCACGGCGGGCGCGCAGAGCCAGCGCGTCGTGGCGAGCGATGTCCGCCTGCGCGACGTCGCCTTCATCGCCGAGCACTCCGACGCCTTCTCGGGCGTGACGGTAGAGACGCGCACGGTGCGTGATTACCCCTTCGGCGCCCTGTGCGCCCATGCCCTGGGCTACACGGGCACGCCGAGCGAGGACCAAGTTTCCAACGCGCCATCCAACCGCGATATCCAACTAACCGATGACGTGGGCAAATCGGGTATCGAAAGCGCGTACGACAACCTGCTCGCGGGCGACCATGGGCAGCGTGTCGTCACCGTCGATGCGCAGGGTAACGTCGTGGACGTGGTGAGCGAGACCAAGGCGACCCGCGGGTCGGACGTGTACCTGACGATCAAAGGCTCGGTCCAATACGCCGCCGACGAGGCGCTTGCGAGCCTTATCGCGCCTAGTGACGGCGTCATCGGCACGGGAAAGGGTGTCGGTGGCGCGGTCGTGGCCATGGACGTGCGCGACGGCAGCATCATCGCGCTGTCGAGCTATCCCACGTTCGATCCGACGAACTGGGTCGGCGGGCTGTCCACCGAGGCGAACAACGTCTACAACTCCGATTTCGCGCACGCGCCGCTGCAAAACCGAGTGACGGCGGGCCTCTATGCTGCGGCCTCCACCTTCAAACCCTTCACCGGGCTTGCAGGCTTGGAATACGGCTTCGCGGAAGGCCGCTCGTGGGACTGCACGGGCAAGTGGGACGGCTTCAACACCGGATCGCCTCAGTGGTGCTGGTACCACAACGGCCACGGGTACCTCGATTTCCGCGGCGGCATCGTCAACTCGTGCGACGTCGTGTTCTACGAAATCGCGAAGAGCTTCTTCTACGCATCGAAAAGCCAGGGCGGCAACTTGTCCGACACCGCCATCCAAGAGATGGTCCAGCGGTTCGATTTCGGGAAGAAGGCGGGCATCGACATCGGCGGCGAGGTCGAGGGGCTCGTGCCCACGCCCGAGTGGAAAGCGACGCGCTGGCGCAACGTTCCCGCGAACGCTACGTGGACGGGCGGCGACTATACCAATATGATCATCGGCCAGGGCGACGTGCAGGTCACGCCGATCCAGGTCGCGGTGGCCTATGGCGGCATCGCGACGGGCAAGATCATGAAGCCGCATCTGTTGAAGGAAGTGCGCAACGCCTCGGGCCAGACGGTTGTCAGCTACGAGCCCGAGGTCGTCACCGAGCCCGACGTTGATCAGCGGTATCTCGAAATCGTGCGCGACGCCCTTCGTGGCGTGGTCGCCGAAAACGAGGGTATCGCGTCGCTGTTCGCCGAGTCGGGAATCAAGGCGGCGGGCAAGACCGGCACCGCCGAGCATACCGACAAGGGCGACGATGCGTGGTTTGTGTGCTATGCACCCTACGACGACCCGAAGTACGTGGTCGCGACCGTTATCGAGCAGGGCGGCGGCGGCTCGGCCGTGGCGGCTCCGGTGGGTGCGAAGGTGATGGAGGCGGTCATGGCCGCCGATGCCGGTAGCAACGACGCGTCCTCGATGGGTCGCATCGCCGGGTCGTCGGGCCGCCAGATCGAAGGATTCAGCACCAAGAGCGCAAGTCGCTCCGACTAGGGAAGCGAGGTGGAATAGCATGGCATTGCCGCAGATAGACAGCTTGAAGACGCCCGACGCGTCGCTTTCGCGTGCAGCGAGCCCGCGCAGGGGAAGGCTCCCCCTGGTAAACCTCCCCTTTGTTGCGGTCATCGTGTTGCTCGTGGGGTACGGCCTGCTTGTATGCTGGTCGTCCATCGAGGGGTCGACCGATACGACCTACAGCTTCACGCGTCAGCTCCTCTTCGCCGCGGTGGGTGGCGTCGTCATGGTTCTCATGTGGCGGGTGGACTACCAGCGGTTCGCGAACGCGGTCATGCCGCTGTTCATCGTGAACATCGCGCTCATCTTATCTCCGCATATCCCGGGTCTCGGCACCGACGCCGGCATGGGCGCCCAATCGTGGCTGAAGCTCGGCATTCAGGTGCAGCCGGGCGAGTTCGCGAAGGTTACGATTATCCTCATGGACGCGGCGCTCGTGGCGCGTTACGGCGGTCGTCTCGATGACCTGCGGGAATACCTGAAAGTCGTTTTCTTCATCCTGGTGCCTTTCTTGGCCATCATGACGCAACCCGACTTGGGCACGGGCCTTGTGTATCTTGCAATCGGCGCGATGGCGCTCGTTGCAGGCGGTGCGCGTCCGAAGTACCTGCTCATCACGCTGGCGCTGGGAATCGCGGCAATCGCGGCGGTGTTCGCGATTGATCAGCTCATCTACAACTCCACGGGCGAGTACAAGCTGCTCAAGCAGTACCAGCGCAACCGCCTGCTCGTGTTCCTCGACCAAGACGGCTCGAACACGTCGTCGTCAGGGTATAACCTCCAACAGGCGAAGATCGCCATCGGCTCGGGCGGACTTTTCGGAAAGGGCCTGCTCAACGCCACACAGTCGGGGCATGGCTTTCTGCCCGAGGCGCAGACCGACTTCATCTTCTGCGTGCTTGCCGAGCAGTTCGGCTTCGTGGGGTCGATGGCCCTCCTCGCGCTCTACGGTGCGCTCATCTACGTGAGCATGCGCATCGCACGCAACTCGAACGACCTGTTCGGAACCTTGATAGTTATGTGTGTTGTCGGTATGTGGCTGTTCCAAATATTGGAGAATATCGGCATGGATTGCGGGCTTATGCCCATCACGGG
>USJN01000068.1 GCA_900554945.1 uncultured Coriobacteriaceae bacterium
AATGGAATTCTTATATCAAGCAGCTTGACCTCTAGCGTACCAATCTTCGCCCCCTATTTTTCTTGTGATAGCATCGGGGCTGTTCAGCGGGTCAAGGATAGAGCAAACCATCACGAAGCGCCGGCCGTTTTCCCACGTGCTGGCGCTTCGTTTGTGTGGTATCCTGCGAAGAGCTTCTTGCATTACACACACTCTTATCAAACCACGATGCACTAAGGGGCCATTCGTTGACACAGCAGGCGAAAATCCTTTCGTTTGACAAGGCGCGTCGCGCGCAAAGCGACCGCTCGCACTTACACGATTCATCCCGATACGCAACGCTCGATGCGCGCTCTTCCCGAACGGGGCATTCCTCCCGCGAGCATTCGGGGTCATATGCGGCCGCCCGCACGCGCCGGGACTCCGACTATGCCGCCCGCGCGGCGGAGCGCTTGCGCTATTCCGAAGACGACGCCCGCGAAATCCGCCAGCGCTCATACGACGGTGCCCGCGAGCGCTACTCGGGCGAGGGAGCTCGCGGCGAGTTCCAATCTCGCTCGTTCGGCGACGCCCGCGAAACCCGTTCCAGCTTGTATGATTCCCGACGCCCCGCCTCCAACAGGGGGGCCTTCGGCGGACGCGCATATTCAGCGCAGTCGCGAGATGCTTACGCGGACAGCCGTCTTGCCTGGGACGATTCCCTTGATGGGGAAGATGCCGAGCAAGCTGAGCGCGAGCCCGAAACGCTTTCTCGCTTCGAGAAGCTCAAGCGCAAGCACGCGAAAGACAAGGCTGATCGCAAGTTCGCGCGCCAGTACGGCGGCAGCGGTGACGCTGCGTCTGGAGAAGGCGGCTCGCGTGCTGCGGTGTACAAGGGGGAAATGGGCTCGGCGCATCGCCGTTCCTCCCGCATGCAGAACGAGGAATCGTCGTCCGCGTCGCGGCGCACCCGCGGTGGCGACTCTCAAAAACCCGCAGCGCGCCTTGTGAGGAAGCCTTGGTTCATCGCAACCGCGGTCACGGCGTTTTGCCTGGTGTTCACCGTGTCGTTCCTCTACCCTTCAGCGGCGCAGCTCTATCATTCCGTGCGGGAGCGCGACCAGCTCCAGGCAGAATATGCCGCCATTGAGCAGCGCAACGACTCGATTCAGGCGACGGTCGACGCGCTTTCGACCGATGCGGGCGTGGAAGATCGCGCCCATCAGGAGTTCGGCTGGGTCTCGAAGGGCGAGAACGCCGTCACTGTGTACGGCCTCGATCTCGATGACGACTCGACGTTCACGGCAAGCATCGTACCTGGCAGCATCCCCGCTCCCGAGACGTGGTACTCCAAGCTGCTCGATCCGATCTTCGGGGAGAAATAATGCGCTGCGGGCGGTATGCCGCAATTGACATCGGGACGGTGACGTGCCGTATGCTCGTCGTCGATGCGGACGAGTCGGGGCTCCACGAGCTCACGCGGGAATACGCCATCACCAACCTCGGTGAAGGGGTGGACGCAACGGGCGAGCTCAAGCCCGAGGCGATCGACCGCGTCGTTCGAGCCATCGACGGGTTCCTCGCGGTGCGCGATTCGCTCTCGACGCCTGATCATCCGGTGATCCGCACCGTTGCGGTGGCGACATCGGCAGCTCGCGACGCGCGCAACGCCGCTGATTTCGCAGCGCGCCTGCGCGAGCGGGGCATCGAGCTTTCCGTTATCCCCGGATCCCGCGAGGCCGCGCTGTCGTTTTCGGGCGCCTCGATCGATTTTTCGGGTGAACGCCTCATGGTGGTCGACGTGGGCGGCGGCTCGACTGAGGTCGTCATGGGAACGGGTGGCGCCGAGCCTTTGTGCGCGCATTCCTTCAACGTGGGATGCCGCCGTGTGACTGAGAAGTTCCTGGCGAGTGACCCGCCTGCGCCCGAGGAGCTTGCCCAGGCGCGCGCATGGATTCGAGAGCAGATGGCTTCCTGGTTCGCCGATCAGGCGAAAGAGGCGGCGTCGCTCGAGCGTGTCATCGCGGTGGCGGGCACGGCGACAACCGTCGTCAGCATCCGCGAGCGCATGGAGACCTACGACTCCTCGCGCGTTCACAAGGCGCGGGTTTCTCGGCAGGATCTGCTCGAAGTGTACGAGCGCTTGGCTGCTCTGCCGCTTTCTGAACGAATGCAGGTGGTGGGGCTCGACCCCAAGCGCGCGCCCGTGATGGTCGCGGGGCTTCTCATCCTCCTCGAAGTGCTCGATTTCGCCGGCATTGATGCGTTTACGGTGAGCGAAACGGACATTCTGCATGGTATTACGCTCGCAGTCTCGCATGAGGCCTGCGAAAAATCGTGCTTGTGATAGGATTTGCACGAGCAAATCACGGGGGCGTGGCGGAATTGGCATACGCAGCGGACTTAAAATCCGCCGCCGCAAGGCTTGTGGGTTCGAGTCCCACCGCCCCTACCAGATGTTTGCTTCTGGAAACGTTCGATCTATGAAGACAGGCGATTTACCGACCGCATGGAAACCATCAACGACATCATCGCATTGACCGAGCAGCCCCCCACCTCTTTCGAGGAGTACCTGAGCTGTTACGCGTCCAAAATTGGGGACATCCTCAACGCCTACATTCCGTCGGGCTCTCATCCCGATATGGATCGCTATCTCTATGATCCCCTGAAGCGCTATAGCGAAAACGGCGGCAAGCGCCACCGCCCGCTCATCTGCTTCGCAGCATGTCGCGCAGTCGGCGGGAACATGGAGCTCGCCACGAGCGCTGCGGCGGCTATCGAGCATTTCCACACGGCGGCACTCATTCACGACGACATCGCTGACGAGGCCGAGCTGCGCCGCGGCGAGCCCTGTCTGCACCTTACCGAGGGCATAGGACTTGCCATCAATATGGGAGACCTTGCGTTGTCCCTGGTCAACGGTACGGTAATCAATGATCCGCTGTTGAGCGACGCGGTGAAGGTGTGTGTGGTCAGCGAGCTGATCGAAATGACGCGACGCACGATCGAGGGCCAGGCGCTCGACATCGGATGGGCGCGCGACGGTCGCTACGACATCACGCCCGAGGATTACCTGGTCATGGCGACGCACAAGACCGCGCACTATTCGGGCGCGGTGCCCTTAGCGGTCGGCGCCATCGTGGGCGGCGGCACCGAGCAGCAGATCGAGGCGCTGCGCTCTTACGGCCTCGACACGGGGCTCGCTTTCCAGATCCAAGACGATTTGCTGAACCTCATCGGCAGCGAGGAATCCACCAAGAAGGATTTCCGCAGCGACATCACCGAGGGCAAGCGCACTCTCATGGTCGTCCATGCGCTGCAGAACTCCCCGAAGCGCGAGCGCCTGATCGAGATCCTCTCCTCGAAGGAGAAGGATTCTGCCGTTCTCGCCGAGGCGGTCGATATTATGGTCGAGTCCGGATCCATCGAGTATGCGCGCACCTACGCGGAAAACCTGACGAGCATCGCCAAGAATCGCCTGGTCGACCTTGTCGAGCCGTCCGATTCGCTGAAGCTGCTCATCTCCATGGCCGATTGGTTCGTCAACAGATTGAAGTAGGCGGTTCTCATGGATAGGATCAAACGAAACGACAAAGGGCCGGCGGTCGAGGACGTGCAGCAGCGCCTCGTTGCTGCCGATTGCCTTGAGGAAGGCGCCGTGAGCGGCGTCTTCGACGACGTGACGGTCGCTGCGGTGCGCGCCTTCTGCGTGAAATCGGGCCTTCCTGCGGCCGAAGAGGTCGACGAGAAGGTGTGGTCGGCGCTCGTCGACGCGACGTTCTCCCTGGGCGATCGCACGCTCTACCTGCGCATGCCGTACTTCCATGGTCGCGATGTGCGCGAGCTGCAGCAGGTGCTTTCCGCGCTCGGGTTCGCCTGCGGCGTGATCGACGGCATCTTCGGCGCCCATACCGAAGACGCGCTGCGCAAGTTCCAGCTCAATCTGGGCCTTCCTTCCGATGGCATCGCGGGCGCGTACACGTATGCCGCGATCCAGAACCTGCACCATTCGTGGGTCGGCAAGGCGGCCATCCACGAGATTGTCCACCTCGGATTCGCGCGTGCGGCGGGAGTGCTCGAGCGGAACGCGCTGTGCCTGTTCGGTACCGAGGAGTTCGCCCGCAGCGTCGCGTCGCGCATGTCGAACCTCTCGCTTGCTACGAACCCGCAGTCGAAGATCCTCTCTGCGGACTCGCTTCTTGTTGCGCCTGACGAGTCGATGCTGCTGGTGCACATCGTGCTTCCCGAAGAGGAGGCCGTGCAGAAGATACCGCGCGTGAGCTACGAGGACGAGGCCACGCTGCCGCTTCGCTTGGAGCAGGCCATCGCCGCAGCTCGCAAGGCGACGCCGCGGCGCATCGCTATCGAGCTTCCCGGTCGTGTGTGGGAAGACGCGGGTGAGGGCCGCAGCGCCCAGCATTTCGCGATTACCCTGCTCGACGCTTTGTGCACTGCGCTTTCCCAAAGCGAGCGCTCTGCCTAAGCATCGCTTGCAGCGCGTCTGCGGGAGGGGCCGTGGCGCTCCGCACGGGTTTTTGTGAAGCAATCGAAGAAGCTGTACGAGAGCCGCCGAGCGCGGCTTTCGTGCTATATGGGAGCGTTGTATGCAAGGTGTTCGATACCCTTGGTGAGTCGTGAACTTAAGCCGCTTTTACCTGGGGCTTCACCTAAAACCTATAATCTGCCGTATTTTGCGGGATTTTTCTTGTCGTATCGACGTTCGACATGACATAATACCTGACAGTTGTGTAGGTACTGGGAACTCTTGCTACGAGGGCATCGGCAAACAAGGAGCATTGCTTTTTGGCGCATCCGACGCTTCTTGTCGCAAGCGCTTAGGAGCGAAGTGCTTGCTCGATTGGTCTAGCTCGAGCGGGCAGCTCTCTTGACGTTTGCCCCTCGCTTTCTCGGTGAGCAGCAGAAGAAAAAGGACACTATGGTTTCAAAGGAAGAAGCGCTTGCGGAGGAGCAGCGCGAGCATCTCACCCCGATGCAGGAGCGTTTGCTCGGCTATATCGCCTTTCGAACCATCGGTCGAGATGGAACGAGCGAATCGAAGCGCCAGCTTGCCGAGCATCTTCGCAGTAGCACGAAGACGGTTGACCGTGCGATCACCCGCCTGAGCAACGAGGGCTACATCGAGGTGGAGGAGAACCTTCTTCCCGATGGTCGACAAGGTCCGAATACGTACCGATTGAGCAGGTAATTCGGCACTTCGCTTTCGTCCTTGCCGCAGGATGCTGCTGCAGAGGAGCGACTATGCCGGAAACGATAGGTGGGCGCTCAGCCATACGCCATTCGCTCTTCGCCATACGCCTTCCCAGGCCTCGATTTCTCGCGACGCATTCCCCGTCGCGCGGCATTTTGCATCTTACGTGCGGATGAACTTCGTGACCTGGCGGGAGTGCTACAATGTGCGGGTTTTACAGACGGTTCAACTGCACGAAAGAGGGAGTCAACATGGCACGTCCCATGACCATGGCGGAAAAGATTCTGGCCGCCCATGCGCATCTCGATGAAGTGGAGCCGGGGCAGCTGATCGAATGCGATCTCGACCTCGTGCTTTCCAACGACATCACGTCGCCCATCGCGATCAAGAACTTCAAGAAGATCGGCGTCGAGAAGGTGTTCGATCCGACCAAGATTGCCCTGGTGCCCGACCACTACGTTCCCAACAAGGACATCAAGAGCGCCGAGCAGGCCAAGCAGGTGCGCGAATTCGCCCGCGAACAGGGCATCACGCACTATTACGAAGTCGGCTGCATGGGTGTCGAGCATGCGCTTCTGCCCGAGCAGGGCGTTGTGGGCGCGGGCGACCTCATCATCGGCGCCGACTCCCACACCTGCACCTATGGTGCGCTCGGCGCATTCTCCACGGGCGTGGGTTCCACCGATGCCGCGGTCGGCTATGCCACCGGCAAGGCGTGGTTCAAGGTGCCCGAGACGCTGCTCTTCAAGATCGACGGCGAGCTCAACCCGGGCGTTACCGGCAAGGACATCATCCTCTACATCATCGGCATGATCGGCGTCGACGGCGCGCTGTACAAGGCGATGGAGTTCACGGGCAGCGCCATCCGCAGCCTGTCGATGGACCAGCGCCTTTCCATCTCCAACATGGCGATCGAAGCTGGCGGCAAGGCCGGCCTCATCGAGGTGGACGACATCACGCGCGCCTACATGGACGGCCGCACCGAGCGCCCCTACACCGAGTATCATTCCGACCCCGACGCGACGTACGCGAAGGTGTACGAGATCAAGGCGTCCGACATTCCGCCGACGGTCGCGTTCCCGCATCTGCCATCGAACACGCGCCCGGTCGCCGAGGCCCGCGATGTGAAGATCGACCAGTCCGTCATTGGCAGCTGCACGAACGGTCGCTTGGAAGACATGCGCCAGGCCGCGGCCGTGCTCAAGGGCCGCAAGGTTCATCCCGACGTGCGCTGCATCGTGATTCCCGCCACGCAGCAGGTGTACAAGCAGTGCATCGCCGAGGGGCTTATGGATATCTTCCTCGACGCCAACTGCGCGGTGTCCACCCCGACATGCGGCCCGTGCCTGGGCGGCTACATGGGCATCCTCGCCGCAGGTGAGCGCTCGATTTCCACAAGTAACCGCAACTTCGTCGGCCGCATGGGCGACCCGACGAGCGAGGTTTATCTCTCCTCACCGGCCGTTGCCGCGGCGAGCGCCGTCTTGGGGCACATCGGCCTGCCGGAAGATTTGGACTAACGGGAAGGGAAGGTTCCACTCATGCATTTCAAGGGTACCGCGCATCGCTACGGGCGCGACATCGACACCGACGTCATCATTCCGGCCCGCTACCTGAACTCCTCCGAGCCCGAGTGGCTCGCGCAGCATTGCCTGGAGGATTTGGACGCCGACTTCGTGAAGAAGGTCAAGAAGGGCGACATTATCGTTGCCGAGGAGAACTTCGGCTGCGGCAGCTCGCGCGAGCATGCGCCGATCGCCATCAAGGCGGCGGGCGTCGACGTGGTCATCGCGAAGAGCTTCGCGCGCATCTTCTACCGCAACTCGATCAACACGGGCCTCGCCATCATGGAGTGCCCCGAGGCGGTCGATGCTATCAAGCAGGGCGACGTTGTGGATGTCGACGCTGATGCGGGCGTCATCACGAACACCACGACGGGCGAGACCTTCAAGGCACAGCCGTTCCCGCCGTTCATCCGCGAGATTATCGAGGAAGGCGGCCTTATCAACCGCACAAAGAAGGTGCTGGGGAAGTAAAACTCCCCTGACGATATCGATTGCGATGTGCCTCCCGCTTCCCGGACTGATAAGGCTCGAGGGGCGGGAGGTTTTCTTTCGCGGGAATCGTGCAGGTGTTGCGGGCGCTGTCGCAAATGCATTGCCCAACGCTCAGTTACGCGGGAATGCTCGAATTACGAGTGCCCCCGCGCGCATATTTGTTGCGGATATTTGGAAGGTCGGGGTGAGAAGCGTTGTGAGGTGCCGATGGCAGCTGTTTTGCCGCGCGTCGCCTCTCTTTTGCACGAAAAGGCTGCCATCGTGTTCAAAACTGAAGGTCTCTACATGATACGCTGAGGCTATTTCGACTTCTTTTTATAGGCATCAATTTCAG
>USJN01000069.1 GCA_900554945.1 uncultured Coriobacteriaceae bacterium
CGAAGCGTAGTATACGCCTATAACGAGTTTTATCGATTAGAAATGCAATATTTTCTACTATTCGAGTATTTTTATGCAATTACAAGAAACGATACCGAAAGACGCGCACAGCTTCCGACCGTCGGACGTTCTATCCCGTCGGCGGCCGGCGCACGCGTGCCGAAGAAGCGGCGTGCCGCGTGCGATTCTTCCCGCAATGTTGCGTTTTTTCGGACCGTATCGGCATGCATCGAAAGTAATCATTGCAAACTGCCTGATCATCGTCTCGCGCTTTTCCGTGTCGATGAGAACGCCCCGTCAAACGCAACATTCCTGTGATAATCGCACATCGAGGCCGCACCTACGGCGGCCGGCCTAGTCGTAGCCCACCGGAAGCCCGAGCTGCCGCCGGAGCCGCAGCTTGCGAGCATGGTAGTCCGACACGCGCACTTGCACGCGCTTTCCCAGGAGCCGACGTATCGTGTCGGCTATCGCATCGGTTGCAGCCAGGCTGTCCAGCTCGTTGTTCGTGACGCCTACGACCGTCCAGCCCATCGCCATCAACGCGTTCGTCCTTCTAGAATCCCTGATACGGCTTTCCTCCCCTTCGTGCATCTCCCTGCTTTGGTACTCCACGTCGAGTTTCGCATCCGGCCAGCAAAGGTCGCAACGAAAACTCGATCTGCCGGAAGTCGTGCGGGCTCCTGCGATTGCCTTCACCTCGTAATTCATCCTCGGGATGCCCAAGCCGTACCCGCCGTACGATGTCGGCAAGCCCAACACGAGCGCCTGCTTCGTCTCCCTCGGAGAAGCCGAACCATCCGCCAGGTACGGCAGGACGCGCGCCACGATCCGAGCGCCCGCGATGGAAGGGTTGAGCGAAACGAAGCTGCGTAGAGAACGCATCGTCATCAAAGGAGGCACCTGATACGCAGGAGCAGTCGACGTTCGCCGAGTGCGATAGGTTCCGCAAAGCTCGTAAGCAAGTTCAAGCAGATCGATCTTGTTTTTCGCTGACGGAGCCGCCTGAACGCAGGCAAACGGCGCACTGCATACGCCAACTCCGTCCGACAGCCGGAGCAAGGGCTTCCCACGCATCTGCCGTGTGCACACGTGCGACACGCGACGCGAAGTGGAGCGGCATCTTGAAGCCGCTCCCAGGAGAATATGGACGGGACGCTCGATCGATAACCCAGGGCGATCGTTCTCAATGCGCTTGACGACCTCTTCGAGCTCCCGCGCACTCGGCGCACGAGCGGGAAGCCGCCGCGCCGTGTCGCCAGACCCTGCAAGCTCCCGCGCGTCGATCGCCCTCAACACCTGAAAAGCCGTTTGATGGGAGAAGCAAACCTGCATAGGTTCCATTGGAGCCTCCTCGTCTGCCCTGGGCTGCGAGGATCTTGCAGACGTGGTACTAGGAAGCGAGGGCCCGGCTTCCTCCATGGGCTGCTTCAAAAAAGAAGAGCGCCTGCACTGGCTCGATAAGGAGATGATTTTATCACGCAGTGCCCGCCCGGATGCCCGATATTTCCCGTAATGTTGCGAAAGAACGCGCATCAATCGGACATTCTCCAGCAGTTGCGTTTGCAACCAGGGAAAACGCGCAAAAGCACTCAGGATCGCCCTTCTTCTACCCCCGCAACGCAACATTGCAGGAAGAATCGGGCATCTGGAACCGCAGCGGGCGACCTGCGTCGCCTAGTCGGCTCATCGGAGCGTTTCTTACGTCCCGTATGGCCATCGGGCGCACCGGGCATCGCGCAGAACGGCCCCGCATCGTTCGCTCGATGCGGGGCCGCGTGGTTCGAAGATCGTGCAGGGCTCGACCCTACTCGACGATGGCGCCGTCCTCCATGGTGGCGTAGCCGCCCACGTAGACGTCGGTGGCGCGACCGGTCAGCTCGGCGCCGAGGAAGCCCGAGTTCACGGCCTTGGACTGGAAGTCCGCGGCGTCCACCGTCCAGGCGGCCTCAGGGTCGATGACCGTGAGGTCGGCCGCAGCGCCCGGCTCGAGCGCCACGCGCTCGACGCGCAGGATCTTGCGGGGACGCACGGCCATGAGCTCGACGGCGCGCTCCCAGCTGATGACGCCGGGCGCAACCAGGTTCGTGATGACCAGCGAAAGCGCCGTCTCCAGGCCGATCATGCCGAAGGGCGCCAGCTCGAACTCGGCGTTCTTCTCGAAGTCGTTGTGCGGCGCGTGGTCGGTGACGATGGCGTCCACCGTGCCGTCCTTCACGCCCTCCACCAGCGCGGCGGCGTCCTCGGCCGTGCGCAGCGGCGGGTTCACCTTGAGGAAGGTGTTGTAGTCGTCGCCGATGGCGTCCTCGGTGAGGAACAGGTGGTGCGGCGTGACCTCGCAGGTGACCGGCAGGCCCTCGGCCTTGGCGGCGCGCACCAGGTCCAGGCCGCGCGCCGTGGTGAGGTGCTGGATGTGCAGCGGGCAGCCGGTGAGGCGGCAGATGGCGATGTCGCGGGCGATCTGGATCTCCTCGCCTTCGGCCGGCCAGCCCAGCATGCCCAGGCGCGTCGACACGACGCCCTCGTTCACCTGGCCGGCGCCGACGAGGTCCTCGTCCTGGCAGTGGCTCATCACCACGCGGTCGAACTGCGCGGCGTAGTCCATGACGCGGCGCATCATGCCCGCGCCCTGCACCCCGCGGCCGTCGTCGGTGAAGGCGACGGCGCCGTGCGCCACCATGTCGCCCATCTCGGACAGCGTGTCGCCCTTGAGCCCCTGCGAGCAGGAGCCGGCCACGTGCACGCGGCACTTGCCCACGGCCGCCGCGCGAGCCTTCACGTACTCCACGCCCACGGCGTTGTCGATGACGGGCTTCGTGTTCGGCATGCAGCACACCGCCGTGAAGCCGCCGTGCGCCGCGGCGCGCGTGCCGGAGGCGATATCCTCCTTCAGCTCGTAGCCGGGCTCGCGCAGATGCACGTGGATGTCCACGAGGCCGGGAACGACGATCTTGCCGCCCAGGTCGCGCTCGACGCCCTTCTCCATCGTCAGGTTCTGGCCGATCTCGACGATATTCCCGTCGCGCACGAGGATGTCGGCCGTTTCGTTCAGACCGACCTGCGGGTCGATCACGTGGGCGTTCTTAAGCAGTAAGGCCATCTTCGCTCCCTCCGAGCAGCAGGTACATTTCGGCCATGCGGGTCAGGATGCCGGCATAGACCTGATCGAGAATGACCGAGCGCTTCGGATGGTCGGCCATGTAGCTATCCAGTTCGACGCCGCGGTTGATGGGGCCGGGATGGCAGATGAGGGCGTCGGGCTTCATGAGGTGCTCGCGGTCCTTCGTGAGGCCGTACAGCATGTTGTACTCGCGCAGCGACGGATACGGCGCGCCCTCGAGGCGCTCGCGCTGGATGCGCAGCATGTAGACCACGTCGAGCTCGGGCAGCGCCGCGTCGAGGTCGCTCGTGATTTCGTCGGCCCCTAAGATTTCAGGAGCTGCCGGCATGAGCGTCGGCGGTGCGATGACGGTGACGTGGGCGCCCATGATCTTGAGCGCGGGGATGAGCGAGCCGCAGACGCGCGAATGGCCGATGTCGCCGACGATGCCGACGCGAAGGCCCTCGATGTGCCCGAAGCGCTCGCGAATGGTGTACAGGTCGAGCAGCGCCTGGGTTGGATGCTGATGCTTGCCGTCACCTGCGCAGATGACGGACACGCCGGAAACATCGGCGACCTTGCGCGGAGCTCCCGCGTGCTTGTCTCGCACGACGATGGCATCGATCTTGTACGAGCAGAGCGTCTGCACGGTGTCGCGCAGGCTCTCGCCCTTCACCGTGGAGGTGGAGGACCCGCCGAAGTTGAGCGTATCGCATGACAGGCGCTTCTCGGCAAGCTCGAACGACGAGCGCGTGCGGGTCGAAGGCTCGTTGAACATGTTCACGACCGTGAAACCCTTGAGCGTTGGCACCTTCTTGATGCGCCGCTCGTTCACTGCGCGGAAGCTTGCGGCGGTGTCGAGGATCCGCGTGATGTCTTCCGCGGAGTATTCCGAGATGTTGATGAGGTGCTTGTGGTTGAAGGCCATGGCTGCTATGCCTCCTTTTCCTGGGGTTGGTCAAAGCCAAGCGGGGCGGATCCCGCACGGTCCCCCGGCGCCATTTCGAGGACCTCGACGGCGGAGACGCCATCGACCTCTTCCAGAAAGAGGCGAACGTTCTCGTGCGACGAGGAGGGGACGTTCTTGCCGACGAAATCGGCGCGGATGGGAAGCTCGCGATGCCCGCGGTCGACGAGGACCGCAAGTTGCACGCAGGAAGGGCGGCCGAAATCGCTTAGCGCGTCGAGCGCCGCGCGGATGGTGCGACCGGTGAACAGGACATCGTCGACGAGTACGACGGTTAGCCCGTCGATGTCGAAGCGGATGTCAGTCGAGTGGACCTCAGGGGAAAGATGCGTCGCGAAATCGTCGCGATAGAAGCTGATGTCGAGTGCGCCGAGCGGAACGTCGGTGCCTTCGATCTGTTTGATCTTGCTCGCAAGACGATGAGCGAGCAAGTCGCCTCGGGTGAGGATTCCCACCAAGGCGATGTTCGAGGCGCCGTGGTTGGCCTCGAGAATCTGGTGCGCGATGCGCGTGAGCGATCGCTCAATTTCGTCTGCGTCCATACAGACGGATTTCACTGTTCTAGAATCTGTCATTCGCACCCTCTTCCAATCAGGGATGCAGGCAGACCGCTCGGTTCTGCGATAGTGCGATTTCACCTGGGTGAACCGCTCGCGCTCCTTGTCGGTCTCTCTGTACCGCTTTTAAAGGACTGAACGCAAGTATAGGCCAGCTTCGCGCCGCGCGAAACCCCGAAATACTACATTGGCGGAAAACGCACGATTAGATAGATTGCTGACACGGCGACGGTCGCGAGCATCGTGGGAAAGCCGACTTTGAAGAAGTGCGCGAACGTGATGACGTGGCCGTTCTTGCGCGAGATGTCGGACATGACGACGTTCGCCGACGCGCCGATCAAGGTGCCGTTGCCGCCGAGGCAGGCGCCGAGCGACACGGCCCACCACAGGGGCATGACGTCCATGCCGGTCGCCTCCATGGAGAGCAGGATCGGGATCATCGTGGCCACGAACGGGATGTTGTCGAGGAAGCTCGAGACGATGGCCGAGGCGAAGAGCAGCACGAGCATGGCGACGAAGGTCGACCCTCCCGTGACGTCGATCAAGGCCTGCGCGAGCATGCCGATGACGCCGACCTCCGAGAGCGCGCCCACGATGATGAACAGTCCGGCGAAGAAGACGAGCGTGGTCCACTCGACGTGCGCGAGCGCCTCCTCGATGCGCTCGCCCGAGATCAGCATGAGGACGCCCGCCGCGGTGAGCGCGACGACGCAGGACTCGACGCCGAGCGAGCCGTGGGCCATGAAGCCCACGACGACGAGGGCGATCATGACGACGCTCTGGCGCAGGAGGATCGGGTTCTTGATCTGCTCCCGCTCGTCGAGGTCCGCGAGCGCATCTTTGTGCGCGTCGTCGACGAGGAGCTTTCGGCCGAAGAGCAGGTAGAACAGCGCGAGCATCACGGCGAGCGAGAGCAGCGCCGCCGGGGTGTCGTAGAGGACGAAGTCGACGAAGGAGTAGCCCGCCGCCGAGCCGATCATGATGTTGGGCGGGTCGCCGATGAGGGTCGCTGTGCCGCCGATGTTGGAGGCCATGATCTCGGCGAGGAAGAACGGCACCGCGTCGATGTCGAGCAGGCGGCACACCGTGATGGTCATGGGGCCGATGAGCAGGACCGTCGTCACGTTGTCGAGCAGCGCCGAGAGCAGCGCGGTCAGGCAGACGAAGAGCACCATGACGTGCCAGGGGTTGCCCTTCGCGAGCCGCGCGCACTTGATGGCGAGGTACTCGAAGATGCCCGAGAGCTTCACCACGGCGACGAAGAGCATCATACCCAGAAGCACGCCGAGCGTGTTGAAGTCGACATGGCTCATGGCCTGGTCGAAGGTGACGACGTGGACGATGAGCAGGATCATCGCGCCGACGATGGCGACGAGCGCGCGGTGCACCTTCTCCGACATGATGGCGACCATCGCGACGACGAACACCACCACGGCCACAATCTGCATCAAGTCCATACCACTACCCCACTCATACCGTGAATTGCAAAAACGTTCGGAATTATAGGAGTCTTTTGTTTCGAACGTGCTAACAGTTCCCAGCGGTATTCCGTAAGCGGGGGCACCACTTCCGAGAGGGGCGTTTTAAAGTCGCCTGCGCCGATGCAGCTGCACCTTACTCTCCGAAGAAGGCGCGGGCTGTGCGCGCTGCGGGGAGATCCTTGCCATTATCGGCGGCGAAGCGCATGCAGCCTGCTGCCGCATCGCGGTTGCCCGCCGCGGCGTGAAGCTCGCCTTCCTTGGCGGCATACACGACGCGCAAGCGCGTGCACTGGTCGTGGTTGTCCCAGATAGAGCGGTAAAGCCCGATGAGCTTCGACTCGTCGTGATCAAGTTCTGCCTGGGCGACCTCGCGCGACCAGGAAAGATAGGCGCAGCGCTGCCGCGTGATAACGTCATCCCCCAAGTTTGGCAGCGAGAGCGCCTCATCGATGAGCGCGATCACCCGGTTGTTGTCAAAGAGGCTCTTCACCAGGGGAACCAGATCGGCGTACAGCGCGATTTTCGCCTCATCGGTGGGCGCGTCCTTCACGCTGTCTTGAATCATGAGGCCGAACTTCGCGGCGTCGCTCTTGCGGTCGACATTGATAAGCGCGCACGCGTAAAAGGACAAAAACCACGCGGGAAGCTCCCCCAAGGGCGGCTCGGCGGATTCCGCGATTTTCGACGAACCTTCGAGGAAGGCCATAGCATCGCAGTCATCGTTGTAGAGGGAGACGAGCTTTTCGAGCTTAGCCTGCGCTGCGCGAGCGAACACGCGCGTGAAGATGAACAGGCCGGCGAGCAAGAGCACGACAGATACGCCCGCGCCCGCTGCAGTGAAGCCCATCGCACGCCCCTCGATGTTCGACCAGATGAAGACCACGGCGAGGGGAATGACGACGGCAATAGCGCAAGCCGCTATCTCATAGCGTTTGAAATACGTAAGCACGAACCTCACCCTTCCCCGTTGACTGTTGAAAGGTAAGTGTAGCGTATGCACGCGGGTTTACGCGCGATTCTCACGAGTTCGATACGCGAACCAATACGCCGTGCCGACCGCCACGCCGCCGACGATGTTGCCGAGCGTCGCGATGACGATGTTCGCGACGAGCCCCTCGAGCGCGATCGCCCCCGGGTTGCCGACGCCGAGCATGTTCATGAGAAGCCCGCTCGGAAGGAAGAACATGTTCGCCACGCAGTGCTCGAACCCGCAGGCCACAAACGCAGTGATAGGAAGAAAAATACCGAGCACCTTATCGACCACCGAGCGGGCGGAAAAGCCGATCCACACGGCTAGGCACACGAGCACGTTGCAGAGGATGCCCTTCGCGAAGATGGTGGCGGGTGCAAGCGAGGCCTTCGAGGAAGCAACGTTTACCATGGTCGCTCCGACCGCTCCCCCGTTCATCGCGCCCATCTGCGAGGCGCATACGAGGAACACGACGACGAGCG
>USJN01000070.1 GCA_900554945.1 uncultured Coriobacteriaceae bacterium
TAGGTCACACAAGGCAAGAATTAAATCTCGCGTCACAAAACCACCACATGCAGCTCTCGGCAACCCTTCCGCAACCTTTCTCGAATTATTTCGTTTCGCCACAAGTGGGGAGCATATAATAGTGTCTCTACGGAATAATGCGAGCAAGTCATCTATCTGGGGAAAGGAGCAAGGGCGAATGGCCGATGCGAACCATCGCAGCACGGACGGTTCCGCGCATCCGCACGTCCACGCGCTTCCCTCCCATCGCATGGCACGCCGCGCCAGGCCCCTCCCCGAAAAGCTCACCTTCTTCCATCTTTTCTGGATTTTCGTCATCTGCAGCGTCGTCGGCCTCGTCGTCGAGACCATCGTGAGCTACCCCATCGACGGCATCTGGAAAGACCGCGCGGGCCTGGTCTGGGGCCCGTTTTCCCCTATCTACGGCGTCGGCGGCATGCTCATCACCATGGCGCTGTGGAACCTGCGCGACAAAAGCGCGCTCGCCATGGGAATCTGCGCGGGCTTCGTCGGTGCAGGCTTCGAGTTCATCGCCGGCTGGTTTTGGCAGACGTTCTTCGGAATCGTTGCATGGAGTTACGCTGACCAGCCCTTCAACCTGGGAGGACACACCTGCCTCGGCATCGCAATCGTCTGGGGGTTCGCCGGCCTCGCCTGGATGCGGATCGGCCTGCCACCCATGTTGCGCATCATCGAGGACATCCCGAAAAGCGTCCGCAAGCCGCTCACGGCCATCCTCTGCGCGTACATGATCGCGAACATCGTGATGACCGTCCTCAGCTTCAATTACTGGTACGAACGGCAGAATGGCAACCCCATCGAGACGCCACTTCAGTCATACTTTGCAGAAAACTACAGCGACGAGTTTATGAGCGAGCGCTTCCAAACCATGTCGCTCTACGCCGACCTTGTGAAACGTGGGAATCAATGATAGCTAGCACTTACCATTTAGGAATCGACGTCGGATCCACCACCGCGAAAGCCGTGGTGTTCGACCCGCTCGCGCAGCGCGTGCTCTTCTCGCGCTACGTGCGCCACAACGCGCATCAGGTGGAAACGGTCGCCTCCCTCCTGCGCACGGTGGCAAAAGAATTCCCCGAGTGCTCGTTTCGCCTGGTGGCGTGCGGGTCGGGCGGCACTACCATCGCCGACGTCCTCGGCGTGCCCTTCGTGCAGGAAGTCGTTGCGAACTCGCTTGCCGTGCGCCGCGACCACGAGAACGTGCGCTGCGCAATCGAGCTCGGCGGCCAAGATGCGAAAATGGTGTTCTTCGAGCGCGACGAGAAGTCGGGTGCCACCACCGTGGCCGACATGCGCATGAACGGCTCGTGCGCCGGCGGCACGGGCGCCTTCATCGACGAGATGGCCGCGCTTCTGAAGGTGCCTGTCGAGCAGTTCGACGAGCTCGCCGCGCGCGGGCAATCGGTTCACCAGGTATCGGGCCGCTGCGGCGTTTATGCGAAGACCGACATCCAGCCCCTGCTCAACCAGGGAGTTTCGAAGGAGGACCTGGCACTGTCGTCGTTTCATGCCATCGCGAAGCAGACGATCGGCGGCTTGGCGCAGGGCCTCGACATCCATCCGCCCGTCATCTTCGAGGGCGGCCCGCTAACCTTCAACCCGACGCTCGTGCGCGTGTTCGCTGAGCGCCTGGAGCTTGCCGACGACGACATCGTGATCCCCCAAAACCCGGAGACCATCGTCGCTTTGGGCGCAGCCCTTGCAGCCGACGAGCTGTTCGCCGATAACGAGAACTGCCTTGTCGCAGACCTCCTCGATGCAGCCGACACTCTCGACAAGGCCGCGGCGAGTCCCGCCCCCAGCACGCGCGGGACGGTTTATTTCACCTCAAACGAGGAGCGCGCCGCATGGGAAGCCTCGCATGCGCTCGCCCCGCAAACGCCACCCGACCCAGCCCCTGGTTCGACGGTGCGCGCCTACCTGGGTATCGATTCAGGCTCCACCACTACCAAGTTCGCACTCGTTTCCCCCGATGGGAAGCTTGTCGACTCGTTTTACGCTCCCAACGAGGGCGAGCCTCTCGACGTCGCACGCGCGGCACTCATCGCACTGCGCGACCGCTATCGCGCAGCGGGTGCCACGCTTGACATCCTGGGCGTGGGAACCACCGGCTACGGCGAGCTCATGTTCGCGAAAGCCTTCGGCGCCGATTACCACACAGTCGAGACCGTGGCGCATGCCCGCGCGGCGGAAGCGTGCGTGCCCGATGCGAGTTTCGTGCTGGACATCGGCGGGCAGGACATGAAGGCCCTTTGGCTCGATGGCGGCATCATCACCGACATCGTCGTGAACGAGGCCTGCTCATCGGGCTGCGGATCGTTTCTTGAAAACTTCGCATCCTCACTTAACATCCCCGTGGAAGGCATCGCGCAGGCAGCGTTCTCCTCGACAAACCCCGCCGTGCTCGGCAGCCGCTGCACCGTGTTCATGACGAGCAGCATCGTGTCCGAACAGCGCTGCGGGAAGACGCCCGCCGACATTATGGCTGGCCTGTGCCGCTCGATCATCGAGAACGCGTTTACCAAGGTCATCCGCGTATCGAATCTCGAAAGCCTCGGCAAGAAGGTCGTCGTGCAGGGCGGCACGTTCTTAAACGACGCCGTGCTGCGCGCGCTCGAGCAGCACATCGGTCGCGAGGTCACGCGCGCGCCCTACCCGGGGCTCATGGGTGCTATCGGCATCGCGCTGCTCACGCAGGAGCATCTGGAAGGCGCCCACCGCGAGAGGGGCGAGGTCGCGGCAAGCTTGGAGAACGCGAACGCGACCAGCGAGAGCACGACCAGCGAGGGGCGCGAGCCCGCACATGCGAACGCCTTCTCCCTCGATGCACTCGACTCCTTCTCGTATACGCAGGAGTCTAACCTCATCTGCCCCTTCTGCGCGAACCACTGCAACCGCACGCGCATCACCTTCGCGAACGGCGACTCGTGGGTGACGGGCAACCGCTGTCCGCGCGGCGAGGTGGTGGGCGATCCGAAAGATAAATCCATCCGCGAACAGGTTAAACGCATCGCCGCCGCCGTCGACAGCGTGCCGAACCTGTTCGACGTCCGCGAGAAGCTCCTCTTCCACGACTGGCCCTGCGCGCCCGGCCCTGCGCCGCAAAACACGGTCATCGGCATGCCCCGCGTCCTCTCGATGTGGGAATACGCCCCCTTCTGGACGACGCTGTTCCGCTCGCTCGGCTTCACGGTGAAACTGTCGCGCCCAAGCACGCGCGCCATGTACGAGCGCGGGCTCTCGGGCGTGTCCTCAGACACCGTGTGCTTCCCCGCTAAACTTGTCCACGGGCACGTGCGCGATTTGGCCGACCAGGGGGTCGACCGCATCTTCATGCCCTCTGTCACAACGGTGACCTCGGAAAACACCTCGAAAACAAGCCAATCGATGTGCGCGGTGGTGAAGGGCTACCCCATCGTCATGCGCAATTCGGACAACCCCGAGAAGCGCTTCGGCATCCCCTTCGACGCGCCGCTGTTCCACTGGCTCTCGCAGAAAGACCGCGACCGCCAGCTCACCGAGTACTTCACACGCGAGTTCTCCCTCGACACCGCAAGCATACGCCAGGCAATCGATGCGGCCGACGCCGCGCAAAAGACGTTCAAGGCCGAGCTTGCGCGGGAAGGCGAGCGCATTTGCGACCAGGTAGAACGTGAAGGCTCCTTCGCCGTCGTGCTCGCAAGCAGGCCGTACCAGAACGACGACTTGGTCAACCACGAGCTGCCGCGCGCCTTCACCGAGCTCGGCATCCCCGTGATCTGCGCTGATGCGGTGCCCCACGTGAACGAGGTCGACCTTTCGAGAAGCCGCCTCGACGTGGTGAACAACTTCCACGCGCGCATGCTGGGCTCCGCCGTGATCGCCGCGGGAAGCCCGAATCTGGAATACGTCCAGATCGTGAGCTTCGGCTGCGGCCACGACGCCTACCTCTCCGACGAGATCATCCGCCTCATGCACCTCGCCGGACCCAAAGCGCCCCTCATTCTGAAGGTCGACGAGAGCGACATCCAAGGGCCGCTACGCATCCGCGTGCGCTCGTTCATCGAGACCATCCGCCTGCGAAGGAAAAAGGCCGGGAACGAGAAGACGAGCGATCGGGAAGTTGCTGCGCCGCCTGCCGCAGGAGCAAGCACCCCGTCCGCAGTGACCTCCGCTGCAGCAGCCACGCCAGCATCCGCCCCCGTCGCGACCCCCGAGACCTCCGCGAACACCCCGACTACCGCGCAAGCCGCCTCGGCCCCCGCTCCGCGAACGAGAAAGCACTCCCGCGAGCTGCCCGATCCCTATCCGCAGAAATTCACGAAAGCCGACCGCCAGGACAAGGTGGTCCTCATCCCGAACACCTCGCATGCATTCTGCCGTTTGATGGCGGTCGCCTTCGAGAGCCAAGGGCTGCGGACCGTCCCGCTTGAAATCGGGCGTGAAGAGGCCATCCGCTTGGGCAAACAATACGTGCACAACGACATCTGCTTCCCCGCGCAAATCGTCATCGGCGAGGCGCTCGCCGCGCTTCGCAGCGGGAAGTACGACCCCGACAAGGTCGCTGTCGGCACCGGCAAGTACATTGGCGACTGCCGCCTCACACACTACGAGGCGCTCCTTCGCAAGGCGCTCGACGACGCCGGCTATCCGCAGGTCCCTATCATCACGAACGACGACGTCGACTTCCACAACGTGCACCCTGGGTTCAAGATGAACGTACGCTCGGCTTTGAAAGTCGCCTTCACACTGCCGATGATCGACGCGCTTGAAGAGCTGCTGCGCAAGATGCGCCCCTACGAGACCGAGCCGGGCTGTGCCGATTGCGCCTTCGACGAAGCGCTCGACTTGCTGATGGAGGGCTTGCGCGGCAAGTCGCTTCGCTCCCTTAAACGTGGATTTACCCAGGCCATCGACGTGATGAAGAAGGTTCCTTACGACCGTACGCACCGCAAGCCGCAGGTGCTCATCGTCGGTGAGTACCTGCTGAACTTCCATCCCGGCGCCAATCACGACGTCGAGCTGTACCTGGAGCGCAACGGACTCGAAGTCATCGAGGCGCGCATGACCGACGTCATTAGGAAGACGTACTTCTACCAGCACGCGCAGGAAAAGGAGTACCGCGTCACGCGCCCCCTCAAGGAGAAGGCGTGGCACGCCATCGCGGACAACGTGTTCGACGTGGCCCACAACGTGTGCGACAGCATCGCGTGCGCGCACCCGCTCTACGAGCCGCCCTGTCGCATGCCCGACCTAGTACGCGCAAGCGACCCCATCATCCACCACACGTTCGACGCGGGCGAAGGCGTGCTCATCCCCGGCGAGATCCTGCATCACGCCGCCCACGGCTGCACGTCGTTTTTGATCCTGCAGCCGTTCGGGTGCTTACCGAATCACGTCGTCGGGCGCGGCATCGCCAAGCGTTTGAAGGAGCTCTACCCCCAGGCGAACATCCTGCCGCTCGACTACGACCCCGATGTCAGCTTCGCGAACATCGAGAACCGCTTGCAGATGCTCATCCTAAGCGCAAAGGGTACAGAGGACGCCCCCGCGGAAGCCGAGGGGGCGCCTGCGCGTGCCCCGCAGGCGGCAAGTTCTACCGTCTCAGACGCGGCCCTTGCCGTGGCGAGCGCCGCGGACAGCGCCGCCTACGCAGCCGCCGACGTGGCCGCCCACGCGATCGACGCCGGCAAGTTCGCAGCCAAGACCGCCTCCTCCGCTCGCAGCGCCGCGGGTGCCGCCGCCGAAGCCGCTAGCGACGCTGCGGCGGCAAAGGCAGCAGACACTGCGGCCCGCGCCCACGAGGCAGCCGCGCGAGCGCACGAAGCCGCAGAGAAAGCCCAGGTCGCGGCATCTGCCAAAGCCGCTTCCGCTTCCGCTCGGGCCGCCGCCGCTGCCGCACGGGCCCACGAAGCCGCCGAACGCCTTGCTTCCGCAAAAACAACCGGAGACAGAAGCGCCCAGAACGCTTTTTCTCTATCGCTTTGGCCCGGCCTGGCAGGGGGAGGAAAAGGAAATGGACAGCTTTACCGCCTGGATCGTCCTGGAGGAGGATGCTGTTCCCAGGTCCGGCTACCGCAAGGCGCTGGATGCCGCCTGGGAACAAAATGACAGGAAGCGGGACTGCCCTTATCCGCCGGAACGGATCTGGGAGCTGGGAATCGCTTATGCCAAACAGCTGTATACCAAAGAGCCTGACGGCTTCTGCGGCATTAACATCGGCCTTGCCTGGGAAAACGGCGGCTGGGAAAAACGCAAATACAACAAATACGAAATCGGCTGGTGCGGCCAGAACGCTTCCCTGGCAGTATCCCTGCTGTATGACTGCCAGCGCAGGAAGTCCTCCGGCGCCGAAACGAAGGACTGGGAAGAATCCCTGCAGATTGCGGTGTCCGTACTGGACAGCTGGGTGGAAAAAGCGCGCAGTAAGGACGGTTTTCTCCTGACCCGCTATGATCCACAGGACAGCCTGATAGACGCCTGTAATCTGGGCACCTACGGCGTACAGTTGTTTGAAGCTTACGATCAGGCCAGGCTGCTGGGGCTTGAAAAAAAGGCCTGGCTGGATGCGGCCTTTGAGATCTGTGATTTTGCCATGAACCGGCAGCGGCTGGACGGCGGAATCGGAATGAGCTGGAACCGGGACGGCTCTGCCCATGAGCTGAACGGAACGGCGGGCGCCTTCCTCATTCTTCCCCTGGCACAGGCCTTCCTGCGCACAGGAGAGGACCGGTACAATATCGCTGCTGTCCGCGCTTATTCCTATTATTACAGGGAATTCCATAATACCGGCTACGGCACCAGCGGCGCCCTGGATACCTGCTGCATTGACAAGGAATCCGTCATTCCCCTGCTCAAAGGCGGCATCCTGATGTACCGCGCCACCGGTTTTGACTCCTATCTGCAGATGGCGGAGGAAGCGGCCTGGTATCTGTCCACCTGGCAGTGGCACCACAGCGTGGATTACCCGGAGGATTCCGTACTCGGCATGATGCATTATGATACCTTCGGTGGTACGGCGGTTTCCACCTCCCATCTCCATATTGATGATTTTGCTCTCTGCTATATTCCTGAGCTGCTGGAGCTGTCGGAGCTGACCGGAAACAAGGAGTGGAAGGAACGCGCCCTGGCTGTCTGGAGGAACGGGGTGCAGGGGATTTCGGACGGGACGCTGCAGATTATGGATAAAGCGCCCAGGCCTGCCGGAAGCTGTGACGAAGCCTATCTCCATACACGCTGGGGTGCTTTGCGCAGAAACAAGGACGGCGGCTGGGGAGGTATTTTCAGCGTTTCCCAATGGCTGGTT
>USJN01000071.1 GCA_900554945.1 uncultured Coriobacteriaceae bacterium
GCGAGACGCCTTTTCTGCAAGGTGATTCAACGGCGAAATCGAGGTTACAGCCCCAGGTCGACCGCCACTTCAGCTGCGCACTTGAGCGCGTCGGCCATCGAGCTCACCACGAGCGAGCTGCCGTTGCGCGCATCGCCCGCGACATACACTGCAGCGCGACCCGCCGCGGCAGCGCCTTCGGCGAGCTCAGCGCGATGCGTCGCCGCAGCCGCGCCAGTCGCGCCGCCTTCCATCACGGGAAGGGGACGGCCCGTCGTCGCCACGGGAACGCCGAGCGCATCGAACACGCCATGTTCGGGACCTGCGAAGCCGCAAGCGACAAGCACCAGCTGCGCGTCGATTTCCCGCTCAGAGCCTTCGACCGCAGAAGGCTTGCCCGCCGACCAATCGAGCGAATGGACTTGAAGCCCGCGCACGTGTCCGTCGCTATCCAGGAGCACGCGCTGCGTGTCGGCGCACCATTCACGCAGGTCATCACCCTGAAGCGCGATGGCTTCCTCCTGGCCGTAGTCGGTCTTTTTCACATTGGGCCACTCCGGCCACGCGTTGGATGCCGCACGCTCGTCGGGTGCGCTGGGGCCGTATTCCAACTGGCGCACCGTGCGCGCACCCTGGCGCACCGCCGTGCCCATGCAGTCGTTGCCCGTATCGCCGCCGCCGATAACGACGACGTCTTTGCCCTCGGCGCTGATGGCAGGCTCGCGGCCCTCGAGCAGCGCGCGCGTCTGCTCGGTGAGATAATCGACCGCGTAAACCACGTCACCCGAGGCGAGACCTTCATCGAAGCCTTCGGCGCGAACCCCGCGTGCCGCACACGCGCCCGCCGCCACAACGACCGCATCGAATTCCTCGGCAAGCCCTGCAGCCACCGCGGAATCGGCCGCGTCGGTGTTCAGGCGAAACTCGATACCCAGCTCAGCCATGAGCTCGGTACGGCGCGCGACCACCGACTTTTCGAGCTTCATGTTGGGGATACCGTACATGAGAAGGCCGCCCGCACGATCGTGGCGCTCCACCACCGTGACATGGGCACCGCGGCGCGCGAGGTCCCAAGCGGCGACCAAACCCGCAGGTCCCGAACCGATTACGGCGACGCTCGGCGCATCTGCGGCCGCAGGAGCGAACCTGCGCGGCCCGCCGTGTTCCCATTGCCAATCGGAGATGGCGCGCTCGTTGTCGTGAATCGTCACGGGCTCGTCGTTGCGGCCTAAGTTGCACGCCGCCTCGCACAGCGCTGGGCACACGCGGCTCGTAAACTCGGGCATGGGACTCGTGAGCGACAGACGCGCCGCCGCCTCGTCCCACTGGCCGCGCCACGCGAGGTCGTTCCACTCGGGAATCAGGTTGTGAAGTGGGCACCCCGAGGGGCGCGCCTTCCCAAACGAGGCCCCGAACTGGCAAAACGCAACGCCGCATGCCATGCAGCGACTCGCCTGCACCCTCTGCTCACCCTCGGGAAGGTTCACACCCAACTCGTTGAAATCCTGCGTGCGCTCCGCAACGGGACGCAGGTCATGAGCATGACGGCCATGCTCCAAAAACGCTCCTGGCTTGCCCATCGCTTACTTCCCTTCCGTCATGGCGTCGAACGCGATCTGCAACGCCTCTTCATGCGACTTCCCCGATGCCTCGGCGGCCTCGACCGCGTTGATCACGCGCTCGTAATCGCGGGGAATCACCTTCACGAACAGCTTCTTCAATGTGTTGAACTGGTAGAGCAGCTTGATACCGCGCGGCGACTGCGTGCGCTCGGCGTGCTCCCCGATCAAGCTGCGGATGAGCTCGATCTCGTCCTCGGAGGGCTCGCACAGGCGCACCATGTCGAGGTTGCAGTTGTCCGCGAGCGTGCCGAACTTGTCGTACACGTACGCCACGCCGCCCGACATGCCCGCCGCGAAGTTCGGCCCGACCTCGCCCAAGATGAGCGCGATGCCGCCGGTCATGTACTCGCAGCCGTGGTTGCCCACGCCCTCGACGACCACCGTGGCGCCCGAGTTGCGCACGGCGAAGCGCTGGCCGGAAAGGCCGTTCACGAAGCCTTTTCCGCTGGTCGCACCATAGAACGCCACGTTGCCCACGACCACGTTCTCGTCGAACTTGTAGGTCGCCGCCTCAGGCGGGCGCACCGTCAGGACGCCACCCGAAAGTCCCTTGCCGAAGTAGTCGTTCGCATCGCCCTCGATGTTCAGCGTGATGCCACGCGGCAGGAAGGCGCCGAAGCTCTGGCCGCCCGAGCCGTCGCAGTCCACCGTGATCGAGCCCTCGGGAAGCCCTTCGGGATGCTGGCGCGTCACCTGGCTGCCGAGCATCGTGCCCACGCAGCGGTTCACGTTGGCGATGTCGGCGCGGAAGCGGATGGGGCGCAGATGCTCGCGCGCGTCGGCCGTGTAGGGGATGAACAGCGTTGCATCGAGCGCACGGTCGAGCTGGCAGTCGGGAGCCATCGAGGGAAGGAAATGCTTGCCCTCAGCACCGGGGATAGCCTGGCCGAATTCGTTGGTCACCGTGGCGAGCATGTCGGAGAGGTCCATCTCGTTCGCCTTCCAGTTGCCCGGCACCTCGACCTGGCGCAGGTACTCGGGATGGCCGACCATCTCGTCGACCGTGCGGAAGCCGAGCTGCGCCATGATCTCGCGCATCTCCTCGGCGACGAACATCATGAAGTTCACGACGTACTCAGGCTTGCCGGCAAAGCAGCTGCGCAGCTTGCAGTTCTGCGTCGCGACGCCCACGGGGCAGGTGTCCTGCTGGCAGTCGCGCTGCATCATGCAGCCCATGGCGACGAGCGGCATGGTGGCGAAACCGAACTCCTCGGCGCCGAGCAGTGCGGCCATGACCACGTCGCGCCCGCACATGAGCTTGCCGTCGGTTTCCACCACGACACGGCTGCGCAGGCCGTTGCGCAGAAGCGTCTGCTGCGTTTCGGCGAGACCGATCTCAAACGGGATGCCCGCATGGTAGATCGAGTCGCGCGGGGCCGCACCCGTGCCGCCGTTGTGGCCGGAGATGGTGATCTTGTCGGCGCCGCCCTTGGCAACGCCCGTGGCGATGGTGCCCACGCCCGCGAGCGCGCACAACTTCACCGACACGCGCGCGCCGGGATTGGCGTTCTTCAGGTCGAAGATGAGCTCGGCCAAGTCCTCGATCGAGTAGATGTCATGGTGCGGCGGCGGGGAAATGAGCCCCACACCTGGGGTGGAGCGACGTACCTCGGCAATCCAGGGGTATACCTTCTTGCCGGGCAGATGCCCGCCTTCGCCCGGCTTCGCGCCCTGCGCCATCTTGATCTGGATCTCGATGGCGGAAGAGAGGTAGCGGCTCGTCACGCCGAAGCGGCCCGACGCCACCTGCTTGATGGCACTGCACTTGCTGTCGCCGTTGGGAAGCGGCGTCTCGCGAGCGGGATCTTCGCCGCCTTCACCCGTGTTCGACTTGCCGCCGAGGCGGTTCATCGCGATGGCCAGGCATTCATGCGCTTCCTTGGAGATGGAGCCGTAGCTCATGGCGCCCGTGTTGAAGCGCTTGACGATCTCGCTTGCGGGCTCGACCTCGTCGATCGGCACCGGGGCGCCCTGCGGCGCGAAGTCGAGCAGGTCACGCAGCGTGACCGCGCGGCCGGGCACATGGCATGCGGCGCTGTATTCCTTGAACATGCCGTAGTCGCCTTCGCGCACCGCACGCTGGAGCAGGTAGATCGTCTGGGGATTGATCAGGTGCTCCTCGCCGTCAATCGGGCGCCACGAGGTCACGCCGAGCGAGGGAAGCTGGTCGGGCGCCGGGGTCTTGTCGAGCGCGATCGCCTTGTCGTAGCGCTCATTCAGCTCGCGCTGCACGCCTTCCACACCAAGTCCGCCGATGCGCGTGGAGGTATGGGTGAAGCACTCGTCGACGAACGCGTCATCGAGGCCCAGAATCTCGAAGATCTGCGCGGAATGGTAACCCTGCATCGTGGAGATGCCCATCTTCGACATGATGGACGTGATGCCCGCGGTGACCGCCTTGTCGTAGTTCGCGACAGCGGTGTCGCCGTCCACGTCGAGCTCGCCGCGCTCGCACAAATCGCGGATGCACTCGTGCGCCATGTACGGGTAGATGCCCGAAGCGGAATAGCCCACCAAGCAGGCGAAATCGTGCGCGCGCATCGCGTCGCCGGTCTCGACAAGCAGGTCGGCATCGGTGCGCAGGCCCACGTTGATCAGGTGGTTGTGCACCGCAGCGAGCGAAAGAAGGCTCGGGATGGGGACTTCCCCCTCACCCGCGCGGTCGGACAGCACGATCAGGTTCGCGCCGCCGCGCACGGCCGCCTCCACGTTCTCGCGCAATGCGGCGAGCGCCCCTTCGAGCGCGCCCTCCTCAGCGCTACGAGGATAAGTGCAACTGAAGCGCGCCGTCTTGAACCCGACGCGGTCGATTGAGCACAGACGGTCGAACTCGTCGTGCGTGAGCATCGGGCCTTCGAGACGCACGAGGCGGCAGGTGTCACGGCAATCTTCCAAGAGGTTGCCATGGTTGCCGACGTAGAGCACCGTCGAGGTGACGAAGCTTTCGCGCAATGCATCGATCGGCGGATTTGTGACCTGGGCAAACAACTGGTTGAAATAATCGAAGAAGCTGCGCGTCTTCTTGGAGAGACACGCAAGCGGCGCGTCGGTGCCCATGGACGCAAGCGGAATCGATCCCTTGTTCGCCATGGGGCGGATGAGCTCTTGGATGTCATCGAAGTGGTAGCCCAGCTTGGCCATACGGCGCGTGAAGGGAACGACCGCGTCCTCCTCTGCGGCAGGGTCGGCAGGCTCGGGCAGGGGCAGATCGTCGACCGAGAGCATTTCCTCGCCAAGCCAATCGCGGTAGGGCTTCTCGTTTGCGTAGCGGTTGCGAATCTCGTCGTTCCAGATGACGCGCCCCTGGTCAGGGTCGACCTCGAGCATCTCGCCCGGGCCGAGGCACCCCGCCTGCAGGATATCCTCGGGATCAACGTCGATCGTGCCGACCTCGGAAGACAGGATGAGCCAGTCCTTGCGCGTGACGTAGTAGCGAGCCGGGCGCAAGCCGTTGCGATCGAGCGCGGCGCCCAGCATGCGACCGTCGGTGAACGCGATGGCGGCAGGCCCGTCCCAAGGCTCCATGAGCATGGATTGATAAGCGTCGTAGGCGCGGCGCTTCTCGTCGATGCGATCGTTGTTGTCCCACGGCTCGGGAATCATCATGGTGACGGCGCGGTCGAGCGGACGGCCGTTCATCGTCAGGAACTCGAGCACGTTGTCCAAGATGGCGGAGTCGGAACCCTCGCGATTGATGATTGGCAGAATCTTCTTCAGGTCCTCGCCGAGCACCGGGCTGTAAAGCTTCGGCTCGCGGGCTCGCGTCCAGGAGATATTGCCGCGCAGCGTGTTGATCTCGCCGTTGTGGATGATGTAGCGGTTCGGATGCGCGCGCTCCCACGACGGCGTCGTGTTCGTGGAGTAACGCGAATGCACGAGCGCAAGGGAGGTCTCGACCGCCGCGTCGTTCAGATCGGTGAAGAAGCGGCGCATTTGGGTCGCCACGAGCATGCCCTTGTAGACGATGGTGCGGCTCGACATCGAGCACACGTAGAAGATCTTGTTCGCGAGCGCCGGGTTCGCGTCAGCTGCACGCTCGATGGTGCGACGGCACACATAGAGCTTACGTTCGAAATCCTGGCCTGCGGAAACGCCTTCCGGGCGACGTAAAAACGCCTGCAGGATGGTCGGCATGCACGCCTGCGCGGTGCTGCCGAGGTCATGCGGATCGACCGGCACCTCGCGCCAGAACATCAAGGGCACGCCGCACTTCGCGCAACCTTCCTCGAAGACGCGCTTCGCGTCGCGCACGCCAACTTCGTCATCGTGCGGGAAGAAGAGCATGGCAACGCCGTAGTCGCCTTCCCCTGGCAAAAGCTGGCCTTCCTTCTGCGCTTCCTTGCGAAAGAAGCGGTGCGGAATCTGGAAGAGCACGCCCGCGCCGTCGCCAGTGTTGCGCTCGAGGCCCGTGCCTCCGCGGTGTTCGAGATTGACCAGCACCGACAGCGCATCGTCCAGCATGGCATGGCTGCGCTCGCCCTTCAGGTGCGCCAATGCGCCGATGCCGCACGCGTCGTGCTCGTATGATTCGCGGTAAAGACCCGCCGCGGGCTGCTTCTCCTCGCAAGCTGCGCATGCCCCTTGCCCAGCCTCACACCGAGGCGCCCCCGCCTGTTCGCTCAGTTGATAGTTCATATGCGATCCTTCGTCTATAGGGCTGCCGTTTTACCAAAATGGCAGTCTATGACGTAGTGTATCGGCTCTCGAGCGCTTTGTTTCAAGCTGCAACATGGTTATGACAACCTGGAAACAGACTTGAAACAAAGCAACCGCAATGCGGCGGCAAGCGGGCGCCTCGCATCAACTGCAAAGCGTCCGCCTCGTGTTCGGCGGGAAGCAGGTGCCCCGCGCACGGGAAACGCCCGATCAACTCACAGCGACACCCGCATCCCGCTTACGCGAGCTCGGTTTCCACCTCGAGCTTGCCCGCATCCTGAGCTTTACCGTGCGACCCGTCGGCGTTCACGAAGGTGTCGCGGGCCGCGCGGGCCTCGGACTCCTTCTCCGCCAGATTCGCCTTCGCAACCGAAATCATCAGCTTGATGCGGTTGAGCTGGTTCACCTCCGACGCGCCCGGATCGTAGTCGACAGCCACGATGTTGCTTTCGGGATAACGGCGGCGCAGCTCCTTGATTACTGCCTTGCCGACAACGTGGTTCGGCAAACACGCGAACGGCTGGGTGCACACCACGTTCGGCGCGCCGGTCTTGATAAGCTCCACCATCTCGGCGGTGAGCAGCCACCCCTCGCCCATCGAGTTGCACAGCGAGAGGATCTCGCTCGCATATTCGGCCAGCTCATAGATGTTCGCCGGCGGGTTGAAACGCGACGACTCAGCGAGCGCCTTGTTCACCGGTGCGCGGAACTTTTTGATTGCGGAAAGCGCCACCTTCGACCCGAGCGCACCCTTCGAGCTGCGCCCGAGCGGATCTTTCTGGAAAATGCCGCCCGCAACGCCGAACAGGAAGAACTCGATGAGCCCCGGCACCACGGCCTCGCACCCTTCCCGCTCGATCACGTCGACGATCTGGTTGTTCGCCGTAGGGTGGAACTTCACGAGGATCTCGCCCACCACGCCGACGCGCGGCTTGGTTCCCTCGCCCTGGAGCGGCAGCGTGTCGAAGTCCTCGA